>DAOWNV010000132.1 GCA_030642405.1 Desulfosarcina sp. | reverse complement strand
CCGGAAATGTCATCAGCCTGCGCCGGGGCAATACCATCCCGGTGGATGGGACGGTTGTTATGGGCAAGGCGCTGGTGAATGAGTCGGTGATGACCGGTGAGGGGTTTCCCGGCGTTAAAAAAGATGGGCACCAAGTACTGGCGGGAACTATCATCGATGAAGGGGTGTTGCATGTGCGCGTGGATACGACCGGTGAGGCGACTCGCCTGGCTGCAATTATCCGGCTCATCGAAGAGACGGAATCTAATGCCGCGCCCGTCCAGATTACCAGCCAACGGTTTTCGGAAGCCATCGTACCGTGGTCGCTCTCTCTTGCGCTGGGCACGTTTTTTTTTACCGGCAGCCTGATACGCTCCATGGCCGTGCTGATTATCACCTGCCCATGTGCGATTCGGATTTCAACTTCCGTTGCAGTGAGTGCCGCCATGGGTAATGCCGCCGCCGGCAGCATTTTTGTGAAAGGCGGGGAATATGTGGAGATCGCCGGGAAAGTAAATGTCCTGGTTTTCGACAAGACCGGGACCCTCAGTGATGATACTCCCGAGGTGTCACGGGTGGCCATTGTGGATAAACGTTATCATCCCGACACAATAATTCGTCTGGCAGCCGGCTGCATGCGTGTCTGGCAGCATCCCATGAGCCGGGCAGTCATGGAAAAAGCCAAGGGTATGGGGATAACTCCCATCCAGTGTGATAAGAATGATTTAATCATCGGTCAGGGTGTCCGGGCGCAAATAGACGAAAAAGAGCTTTTGGTCGGCAGCCGCCGGTTTATGGAAAAACAGGGTGTGAGAATCGTGCGCCTGAAACAAGCCGGTGGCGACCGGGTCATTCCAGGTGAGAACCTGTTGTTTGTTGCCGGTGACAAACACCTCATTGGCCTGATCGGCGTAAAAAGTCGCTTAAAAAAGGATGTGTCGCACGCTTTGTCGGAGTTACGGACCATGGGCGTTGATCACATGGTCATGCTTACCGGGGACAGCCAGGCAGGTGCGAAAACGCTGGCCGAGACCCTTCCCATAGATGAGATTCATTGGAATCAATCCCCAGAAGAGAAATCCGCCTGGATTGCCGACTGGAAAAAGCGGCATCCCGATGACGTGGTGGCCATGGTCGGTGATGGTATTAACGATACCCCGGCGTTTGCCCTTGCCGACCTGAGCTTTGCCATCGGAGAAGGCGGTGCGGATGTGGCCGTGGAATACGCCAACATTGTGCTCGGCCGGGGCGACCTGATGCAAGTCACGGAAACGATAGCCCTCGGGCAGAAAACCGTTTCCATTATCCGGCAGGATTATACCCTGGCCATATGTCTGAACGCCATAGGTCTCATCATGACGGCCACCGGCTTGATTTCCCCCTTTGCCGGGGCTTTTTTTCACAATATCATCACCATGATTGTTGTCGGCAATTCCAGTCGCCTGCTTGCCTATCAAAGAGAGCCGCCTAAGCTTCTCGAAAGTGTACCATCCCGGTAACCGGAGGCGATCTTTGAAAAAGACACAAAAACTCAGTGAGAGTCTTGAGAATTATATCGAGGCAATTTACCATATCATTGCCGAAAAACGAGTGGCCCGGGGTAAAGACATCGTCAACCAATTAAAGGTCAGCGGATCTTCGGTGACCACGGCGTTGCATGCTTTATCTGCCAAAGGGCTGATCAATCACACACCTTACGAGTTTATCACATTGACGGATGAAGGCCGTATTGTTGCAAAAGGTGTAGTCTATCGGCACACCGCCCTGAAATTATTTTTAACCGAAGTACTGGCCGTCGATGATGCCGTTGCTGAGACAGCCGCCTGTGAGATTGAACACATTGCACCACGCGAAATTATCAACCGTATGGTTGACTTTATTAGGTTTCTGGAAACCTATCCCAGGAACGGCAAGGATTTTACCCGGAACTTTTCCGAATTTTGCGAGGCCGGATCGCAATTGAAAAGAAGAAATTCCGGGTAGTTAATAAAATTCACAATCATAGGTTCGAACGCTTGTGTTTCAATTGGGAATCTGTCGTGGGTCCGTCATATTTTCCGGGCTGAGCAGGTCGTCCAGCTTCTCTTGGGTCAACCACCCTTTTTCCAATACGAGGTCGTAGACGCTACCGCCTGTCTTCAGGGCCTCCTTGGCGATGGATGCTGATTTCTCATAACCGAGAACCGGGTTGAGGGCAGTTACGATACCGATGCTGTTTTTCACATAGTTTCGGCAGACTTCTCGGTTTGCCGTAATCCCTACGATACAGCGGCTGGTCAGAGTGACACAGGCGTTTTTCAGGATCAACATGCCGTGGAGAAGGTCGTAGGCAATGATGGGTTCCGCCATGCACAGTTCCAATTCACTGGATTCGGCAGCCATGGACACCACTGCATCATAACCGATGATCTGGTAACAGACCTGATTGACCAGTTCGGGTATCACCGGATTTACTTTTCCAGGCATAATCGATGATCCCGGTTGCATGGCGGGCAGGTTGATCTCGTTGAGCCCGCAACGGGGTCCCGAAGACATCCAGCGAAGGTCGTTGCAAATCTTTGAGATTTGGACGGCCGACCGTTTCATATTTGCCGACATCTGAGCAAAAGACCCGGCGTTTTGGGTAGCTTCCACCAGGTTGCCGGCCAGGCGGAGGGGAAATCCGCTGATTTCCGATAGCTTCTTTGTGACCAAGTCGGCATATCCCGGAGGGCTGTTGATACCGGTTCCAATGGCTGTAGCCCCCATATTGATGGCGTAAAATTCATTTTCGGCGCGTTGAAGTGCCTCCATGGCCCCTTCGATCATTATGGCATAGGCGCTGAATTCCTGACCAAGCGTTATGGGGACGGCATCCTGGTTTTCCGTTCGTCCCATCTTCAGGACGTCTGAGAACTCGTCCGCTTTGAATTTCAACGCGACCTTCAACTCTTTCATGGCGCCCAGCAAATCTTTGAGAGACAAAAGAACAGCCAGCTTGATGGCGGTAGGATATGCGTCGTTCGTCGATTGGGAGCAGTTGACATGATCATTGGGATGTAGAAATTCGTATTCGCCCTTCGCATGTCCCATCAATTCCAGTCCCCGGTTGGCAATCACCTCGTTGGCCATCATATTGGTCGAGGTACCGGCTCCGCCCTGAAACATATCAACGGTAAATTGTTCATGCAAATTTCCGATGAGAAGTTCGTCGCAGGTATCGGAGATGGCTTTCATTTTTGCTTCGTCCAGGACGCCCAGTTCGAAGTTGGCCTGGGCCGCGGCTTTTTTTACAAATGCAAACGCTTCAATCAAATGGTCGAAGTTTTTAACCAATACACCGGAGATGGAAAAATTCTCCATGGCCCGCAAGGTTTGAATACCGTAATAGGCGTCATTGGGCAACTCTCTCTCTCCCAACGAATCGTGTTCCGTACGTACTCCACCGATTAAAAGCTGTGGCACTTCCCCTGTGACCCTTTCCGTTGCCAGGCGCAAACGATCGGAAATACCGGCGGACACCCGGGCAACGATACGATAGAACTGTTCCGGTTTTTCTGCGCGGTACGTGGCTATAGCAGATAGAGAAATCTGCCAGACCCTGGCGCCGGTGCGCGTAAAGGCCCCCGTGGCGTGCGCCTCTTCCTCCATCAGGGCACTTTCGGAAATCGTGGCACCAGGGGTCAACACTGCTATTTGTCCTGTGGAGCCATGTACTCCTCTTATGATGGTCACATCACCGTCAAATACAATACCTGCCCACAGGCGTGGTGTGGACTCGTGAAACAACCACTCTTCCGCTGCGTAGGTTTTCTCTTCACCCCGTTTAAGGAATTCCATCAGATCGTCAAGGTTTACTCCCATTTTCTTGGATGCTCTGTTTATTGCGCGTTTGAACGAAAGCACATTAAGTCTCCTCTTTTGATGGTAAGTGGTTCGTTAAATGGTTCCTAAATGACCATCGGTCCGATCAAAAAACCCAGCGCCACCGCAGTTGCAATGGTTACGGTGCCGGGAATAAGGAAAGGATGGTCGAACACGTATTTTCCGATCTGGGTCGATCCTGTGTCGTCAAACTCTACGGCTGCTAAAAGGGAGGGGTAGGTGGGCAGCACAAACAAGGCGCTGACCGAAGCAAATGCAGCGATAGCTGCCACCGGATTGACGCCCAAAGCCAAAGCTGCAGGCATCAACGCTCTTGTGGTAGCCGCCTGGGAGTACAACAGCATGGCGGCAAAGAAAAGTACGACGGCCAGCAACCAGGGGTAGGTCTCCAATAAAGAGCCTGCAAAAATATTGATCTGTTCCAGATGGGCCGACACAAACGTTGTTCCCAACCAAGCCACACCCAGAACGCAAACACAGGCGCTCATCCCCGACTTAAAGGTGGCTGCATCCAGCACCTGATTGGTTTTTATTTTGCAGACCATTGTGATCAGGGCCGCCACGGATAGCATGACGGTAATAATAGCCTCGTCCCTGGGCATCACGGGGTTTTTGATGATTCCCACGCTTTCACTTATCGCTGTGGCATAGAAAACAACGCAGACGAGACCTAATAGAAAAATGGATACTGATGTTTTTGCCCCTTTTTGTAATTCGCGGTAACTATGGCTCGATGAGGTCTTCACCAGCCCTTTGGCCAGTCGATCCTGATAGATGGGGTCATCTTTGAGTTCCTTGCCCAGAAAATTGGCTACGACGGCACCTACCATGACGGCGAGAAACGAACTGGGAATGGAAATGAGAAGTAATTGGATATAACTGACGCCCAGTGGTTCCAATTCATTGGAAAAAAAGATGACCGCAGCCGATATGGGAGATGCGGTAATAGCGATTTGGGAAGCCACCGTAGCGATAGACAGGGGGCGTGAGGGGCGAATACCGGTCTCTTTAGCCACCTCGGCGATGACGGGCAAGGTGGAAAAGGCCGTGTGGCCGGTTCCGGCGAAAAGGGTCATGAAGTAGGTGACCACAGGGGCCAGAAACGTAATATATTTAGGGTTGCTTCGAAGGACCCGTTCTGCCAGCTGAACCATAAAATCCAGTCCTCCGGCCACCTGCATGGTGGCAATCGCCGCAATGACCGACATGATGATAAGAATAACGTCCACTGGAATGCTGCCTGGTTTGATCCCGAAAACCATGGACAGGACGAGCACACCAAAGCCGCCGGCAAATCCAATGCCGATACTGCCCAGCCGTGCACCAAGCCAGATGAAAAACAGAACAACCAACAGTTCTATGATCCACATATGTATTACCTTTCGTTATGGTCTATATTGCCGATCGATTAAGATCAGGGGATTGTGTAAGAACCCTTTATATTTTTAGTGTAACCGGAGATCACATGGTCGCCGGTGTTAAGGGACAAAGAGGTCCAGCAAAGGCTAAAGTTCCCCTGGATCCCTTTGAAAGCACCCGTGCCTCCGACGAATTCTCCGGTGAACACGGATCCTTTTTCCAGTTGAGATCCGTTGATAACGATAAAGATTTTTTGGCCGGTTCCGTCCTTCCAAACGCATCGAGCGGTTCCACCGGTTTGTGTATCCCACAGTCCAACCCATTTCGCCCAGAAATCTGCTGTCTGCCCCACTGCGTCTTTCAGGTTGACATGTCCTTCAAGAGAAAAGGTGAATACGGAGCGGTTTTCAAAAAAATCGATGGATTTACGATCTCCTGTGGCCATCAGGGTACCCTCGAAGGTTCCCGTTTCCTGGGCGATCCCTTCGGCCACCGGAAGAAGGTGATACAAGAGAACCAGGGCAATAATCACTCGCTGCCATGAAGTCAATTTGATGCTTGATGGAATCATAATATCTCCTTTCTCTTTCAGCTATCCGCACCTGATAATTTGAAGTATAAGGTATGGTTTTTAATATGTCCATATCAAAATATCAGAGAGTTACGATAGTTGAGCTTGCATTATAGCAAGGGGTTGGTATGATTGTAGTCTGTATTTTTTTAAATGGACCTCATTCGTGGATAGACTGACTATTGGAGAAATAAAGGAATGAAGTACTGCTCCGACTGTGGTGAAAAAGTTGTCCTGAAAGTGCCCGAAGATGATAGGCTGCCTCGCTACGTCTGTCCTTCCTGCGGTGTAATCCACTATCTGAACCCCAAAGTCGTTGTTGGTTGCATACCGGTTTGGGGCGACCGAATCCTCATGTGCCGACGAAACATCGAACCGCGCAAAGGATGTTGGACATTGCCTGCCGGCTATCTGGAAAATGGCGAGACCGTTGCTGAAGGAGCCTTCAGGGAGACGTTGGAAGAAACAGGATCGACCGTTGTCGATTTGGTTCCCTACCTGATGGTGGACATCATACAGGTAAACCAAATTTACCTGATGTTTCGTTCTCGTCTTACCGCGAAGGATTTCCATCCGACCAGTGAAAGTTCTGAAGTTAAGCTTTATCGTGAAGAGAATATTCCCTGGGGAGAGATTGCTTTTGAAGTGATCGAGAAAACCTTACGGTACTACCTTAAAGATCTAAGTCTGGGGCGTTTTGCGTTTCGTACGGATACAATTGCGTCTCCTCACAAAAAGAGCTGCGAGCCACTGACCGAATAGAAAAGGAGCCGGACATGAAAATTCCAGATCGGGACACTATAAAGTCCCAACTTCAAAATTAATCCGTTTTAATACGGTTCCGTCTGCCGTGGTGATATCGACCCGCCATTGGCCTTGAAGAGAACCCGTCGGAATGGTTTTATAACTCCATGTCCGCCAAAAATTGGATCGAACCTTCAAGGTGACATCGCTGATTTTTATATCATTGAAGTAGTAGATGTGGTGGATTTCAGACGGAATCTGTTCGGCCTGGATCTGGTTCCAAACATAAATCCGCTGGGTGGAGTAGGGGAAAACTGTAGCAATGCCGGCCGGCAAACGATCTTTTATTCCAGAGCAGACGCTGGCTTTAAGCACCTTCAGGTTGGCCGAAACAGGCGGATCCATTTGCTTTTTCTGTGATGATAGACTTATCTGTGCATCGTCTAAATCAGAGGTCTTTTCTTGACTGCCGTCCATTTCCTGTGTTGGATGATCGAATTGGGCGGCAATGACCTTTTCCGGCGGATTTTTTTCTTTTATCACCGTGCTCAAGGTTGTGTCTGCATTTCGTTCCGGCGATGGTTTTAACTGCACAACCTCAGGTGAATTTTTTTCAAACAGGAACAGATGATAGAACCCAAAGCCGGCGAGTACGAAAATCCCGATACTAAATAACGTCATAGAACCAACCAAAACGGTTCGCAAAATGGAAAAAGCCTTGCCGGTTGAGGGGTTGGCCTCGTTCCGCTTCCATTCCTCAACCAGGTGGTTTTCGGGTGCAATACTGGTCTCTTCCGTTTCCCAGTCGTCAGGAAGTACCGTTTCGGTAAGGTTTTCTTTTTTAATCAGCGCATCGTATAATTTAAGGGCTTCATCAACATCACTTCCGATCTGCTCGGAGTAAGATGAAATATATCCTTTGATATAAGGGCCTTGCGGTAGTTTTTCGAACTCATCCCTTTCAATGTAATCCAGGTAAAACTTTGAAATCTTGGTCAATCGAGCAACTTCGCTCAAGCTGATTGCTTTTGCTTCTCTCTCTTTTTTTAGGTAAATACCAACTGTTTCCATTGTTCTGCCTCTCAAAAAAATAAGTCT
>DAOWNV010000197.1 GCA_030642405.1 Desulfosarcina sp. | reverse complement strand
TTCATTGATTCCCAATATCTGTATTTTACCTGGATCTGCCGACATAACAGGCCCTTGAACAGTCCGGCCAACACCACTTAAACCTTGATATGCATTTCGGAATATATTCCATGCATTTTCTAACGAAATTGCAAAATAATCTTGTGCTCCAGTATTTCTTGCTATGAACATATAATATTGTCGGGAGTTCCTATAAATCACGTATTAACGAGTCTATCCGGATTATCGTGATTGTGTTTCCTCAGGCCGCACTTTGGCTGCGCAACCTGTACTCCGCAACAGATTCAGATAGGCTGTATTTTGATTTTTAACATCATATCACCCCGGGTACCATCAGTATTGGGGGTACCTAACCCTTTCAACCGCAATACCTGACCGTTTGTTACACCCTGAGGGACAACGACCCTGTACAACCGATTCCTTAATCCGGTTGGAACGGAAATCATTTTTCGGGCCCCCACCATGGCTTCGTATTGGGTAATGGTAAGTGTGCCGAAAAGATCTTTTTTGTTGCTACGTCCAGGGTTCACTACATGGAACCGTGAAGACTTCTTTTTCCAGGTAAAATCGCGCATTCGATCGGTAACGCCGAGATGGGGGATCCGTTCGAACAACCTGAGAAATAGGATCCCGAAAACAAAACCGCCGATGTGAGCCCACCAGGCGATCCCGCCGGCATGTCCTGAGCTTCCTGCCGCATTAAAAAATTGCAGAAGAAACCAAACCCCCAAATAAAAGAACGCCGGTATCTCGACAAACCAGGGGATGATGATAATCGGGATCAAGGTGAGTATCCGTGAATGGGGGTAGAGTATGAAATAGGCACCCATGACACCGGCGATGGCGCCGCTGGCACCAATGGTAGGAACATTGGAGTAGGTGTTGAACATTAAATGAACCATCCCCGATGCCAGTCCGCAAAGTAAATAAAAAAAGATGTATCGAGCTGATCCGAGTTGCTCTTCAACATTGTCGCCGAAAATATAAAGGGACCACATGTTTCCGATCAGGTGCATAAACCCCCCGTGTAGAAACATGAAGGTGAATAAGGAGAGGATTTGCTGGGGTAAGGAAAAATAGGCAGAGACCTGAGGAACGGTGAACTTGGCCGGAACTAGTCCATAGAGGTAGATAAAATAATCCTGGGCAGGTCCTTGGGCCTGTTGAACAAGAAAGAACACTACGTTGATGCCGATAAGCGTATTGTTTACGACCGGAACAGTTTTAGACGGGATGGTATCGCGAATTGGTATCATGTTTTTATCGTATTTATCAGAATGCTTCCGAGTTGCGGTATCGGGGGTCGCGGTATTTCAACACAGCTTCCTCTCCCTTAAGGTGCCAAAAGCATTCTCATAAATTTGATGGTGAGAACAAGGCACGTTATATTGTCGTACAGAGATGCGGCTCACATTGGCTCAATACGCATACTCAAGTCTACGGCTACGGCGGAGTGGGTGAGGGCACCGATGGAAATAAGGTCCACACCGGTTTGGGCCAGATTTTTGAGCTTTTCTCGGGTGACACCGCCGGACACTTCCACCAAGGCTCGTTTATCGATGACGCTCACTGCCTGACGGATTTGCTCAATGTTCATATTGTCAAGCATGATAATGTCTGCGCCTGCCGATAGAGCCTCGTTGACTTCTTTTAAAGTAGACGCTTCCACTTCCACTTTTACCAGGTGAGAAACAGCCTGACGCGTGCGTTTAACGGCACTTGTTATCCCACCGGCGACGGCGATGTGGTTGTCCTTGATCAGAACACCGTCATAAAGGCCCATACGGTGGTTGTGAGCGCCGCCTTTTCGTACCGCGTATTTCTCCAATACCCGCCAACCTGGAGTGGTTTTCCTTGTATCCACCAGCGTTACCGATTTTCCGGCAACCTCTTCCACATAGGCACGTGTCAGGGTTGCTATGCCGGATAGGCGTTGAAGAAAGTTCAAGGCTGTGCGTTCTCCCTTGAGAAGTGTAGACAACATACCTTCGATCCGGATGACGGTGCTTCCAACCGAGACACGGTCTCCATCGGTGTAGAACGCCCTAAACTTGATCTGTGGTTCCAGCTGGGAAAAAACTTTTTCCGCCACCTGTAGGCCGGCAATGATTAGTTCCTCTTTCGCAATAATGATGCCCCGACCATGGGTACCCGGTTCCACCAAATTGTCCGTGGTAATGTCTCCTGGACCGATATCTTCTTTCAACGCCAATTGGATCAACTCGTCTATGGTATGCATGTGGGTTATTCCATTATTTCCTTAATTCTCTTCAAGGTCGCCTCCAGCGCCTGTTGTTTTTCCAGCATGGCATCATGTTTTTCCCGGACACCTTCAACTACTTTAGCTGGGGCTTTATTGAGAAAATCCGCGTTGCTCAATTTTTTGTTCATGCCGATCAGTTCTTTGTTAAGCTTTCCGATTCCTTTTTCCAGTCGAGACCGCTCCTGCGCAAAGTCGATGATGCCTTCCAAAAGAACATAAATAGTGGCGCCATTGATTAGGATGGTTGCAGCTATTTTGGGCCGTTTTATAGCCTGATCGACAAAGAGGTCACTAAGTTTGGCCAGATTCAGGATAAGTTCCCGATTGCTTTTCACCACCTCGCCTACCATAGGGTCTTCCGGATGAACAACCACATTCAACATGGCGGAGGGCGAGATGTTCATCTCACCGCGCACATTTCGGATGCCGGTAATAGCGGCCATAACGGTTTCCATCTGTGCTTCCGAAGCTTCATCGTAGAAAGGCTGGATGTTGTCCGGCCATGCCGCTTTCATGATGGATCCATCACAACCTGGCATTGAGTGCCAGATCTCCTCTGTGACAAAAGGGGCAAAGGGATGCAAAAGGATCAATGCATCCTTTAGAACCTTCCACAAAACGGAGCGTGTAGCGGCTTTTTCCGAATTTCCGGTATCATCGTACAAAATGGGCTTGATCGCTTCCAGGTACCAATCGCACAATTCGTGCCATACAAACTGGTAGACGGCGGCGGCAGCCTCATTGAACTTGTACTCATCCAGCGCCTTTTCGGTCTGCTCTACCACTCGGCTTAATCGAGATAGAATCCATCGATCCTGCAAGGAGATGTTCGTTTCGTCCATTTCAAAATTGCCGTCTTCCAAATGCATGAGAGCGAAACGGGCTGCGTTCCATAGTTTGTTGATGAAATGACGATAGCCTTCCACCCGTTTTTCGCTCATTTTAACATCACGACCCTGGGCGGCGAAAGCTGCCAGTGTAAAACGGAAGGCATCCGTTCCGTATTGGTCGATAACATTCAAAGGGTCGATAACATTGCCTTTGGATTTGCTCATTTTTTTACCCTCTTCGTCGCGGACGAGGGCATGGACGTAAACATCGGAGAACGGGATCTCTTTCATGAAATGAAGACCCATCATCATCATACGGGCCACCCAGAAAAAGAGGATGTCGAACCCGGTCACCAAAACGGAAGTTGGGTAATAGGTTTTCAGCAGTTGGGTCTGATCGGGCCAACCCATGGTGGAAAAAGGCCACAATGCAGAACTGAACCACGTATCCAGTACGTCGGTTTCCTGAACAAGGTCGGCGGAATCGCATTTGGGGCATGTGTCGGGCGCATCCATAGCCACTATCATTTTGTTACAGCTTTGACAGGTCCATGCCGGTATTTGGTGACCCCACCATATTTGTCGTGAAATGCACCAGTCCCGAATGTTATACATCCATTCGTAATAGGTTTTGGACCATGATTCTGGTATAATACGGGTTTTGCCCGTCTCCACTGCCTCGATGGCTTTTTCTGCCAGAGGCTTTGTTCGGACGAACCACTGGCGCGAAAGATTTGGTTCCACCACGGTTTTACAACGATAGCAGTGGCCGACACTGTGCTTGTGAGCGTCGATCCGTTCCAACAAACCTTCAGCTTCGAGGGTTTCGACCACGGCCTTTCGGCAGGCAAAGCGATCCAACCCGGCAAAACGGCCGGCCGCTTCAGTCATGGTCCCGTCATCTCCAATGACCTTGATGCTGGGCAGGTCGTGTCGAGTGCCGATCTCAAAGTCGTTGGGATCGTGGGCGGGAGTGACTTTCAGTGCGCCCGTACCGGTGGAAAGGTCCACATAGGAGTCCTTGATGATGGGAATTTCTTTGTTCATCAAAGGAAGAATCACTTTGGTTGCCGATAGATCAGCATAGCGGTCATCTTCCGGGTGGATGGCTACAGCGGTATCCCCCAGCATGGTTTCGGGACGGGTTGTGGCTACAGTAATCGACCCCGACCCATCGGAAAATGGATACCTGATGTGGTAGAAGTTGCCGTCAACCTCCTCATGTTCCACCTCCAGGTCGGAAAGGGCGGTATGACAACGGCAGCACCAGTTGATGATGTAGTCTCCCTGATAAATAAGACCTTCCTCGTAAAGCTGCACGAATACGGTTCGAACTGCCTTGGAAAGCCCATCGTCCATGGTAAAGCGTTCCCTGTCCCAGTCACAGGACGCACCGAGTCGCTTCAGTTGATTTATAATGGCGCTGCCGGATGCTTCACGCCATTTCCAGACCTCGTCTATGAATCCTTCTCTCCCCAATTGGTGGCGGTCGGACCCTTCGGCGGCCAGTTTCTTTTCAACCACATTTTGTGTTGCTATACCGGCGTGGTCGGTTCCCGGCATCCACAGGACGCTGTCCCCTTTCAAACGCCGATAACGGCACAGGATATCCTGCATGGTGTTGTTCAGAGCATGCCCCATGTGGAGTACACCGGTAACATTAGGAGGGGGGATTACTATGGAATAGGTTTTTTTCTCAGTTTTCTCGATTGCAGCGAAAAGTTTCTCCTGTTCCCAGAAGGCATACCAGCGTTCTTCCACTTCTTTGGGGGAATAGCTCTTATCCAATGTTTTACGACTCATGAAAGTTCTCCTTGTGCAAAAACGCCCTGTCAATTTATCTGGGCCGATAAAAAAAGGAAAAGGGGATTAAGCCTAATCCCCTGTAAAGATGATGTTTCACTACCTGAAGGCAATCCTGAGAATTGTTCAGATTTACAATAAAAGACCCAAGATGCGAATTTAGGATTCTGAAGGGTTGTCGTCCATCAGTGTTCGTTTGATATTTTCAATTTCCTGTTTAATGGTCTTTTCAACGGATTGGATTAGGAGTTGCTCGATTTTTTCACCGTAAACCTTTTCAATCACCCGTTCCAGCGCATTTTCCAGCTGTTTCTCAGTTACTGATAACATTTCTGCTTGCTCTATCTCTGCTATTTCGTCAGGTGGCGATTCCTCGGTTTT
>DAOWNV010000147.1 GCA_030642405.1 Desulfosarcina sp. | reverse complement strand
TGAAAAAGCCCACAATATAGGATTTAAAACCACTGCCACCATGATGTTCGGACATGTGGAAACCGATGAAGATATCATCAAACACCTTTTTCGATTGAGGGATCTCCAGGATCGTACCGGAGGCTTTACCAGCTTTATTCCATGGTCTTTCAAACCGGGCTGCACCCCATTGGCCCGACAGGTTGACCAGGCTGTTCATCCTGTCAAGTACGTACGGATCATCGCTGTTGCCAGGCTCGTGCTTGACAATTTTGAACACATACAGAGTTCATGGTTTTCAGAAAACATTCCTTCCGGGCAGTTGGGGTTATTGGCCGGTGCGGATGATTTCGGTGGATTACTGGTGGAAGAGCATGTCCACAAAGAAGCCGGCCATGAGCGGAAGGCCACTGTTAAGGATCTCCTTACCATCATCCGAAGGGCCGGATTTATTCCGGCAAGACGGGATTCCCATTACCGGGTTCAAGAGACGTTCGAACCAACGGTTGCATGCCGTTCATAATTGGATGTGTGCTCTGATTTTCGACAGAGTGGCATTAGGATTGTGACGTTAAAAACAATTATCGTCGATAGGCGGATTCGGCCTCGGCCTCCAACAAATCCGGGCAATCCGTATACCGTGGAGAGTGGTGAAACAAGGTGTATTGTTTTACACTGCACAATCGGGCGAGTTCACCTGCCTGACGTGCCGTGAGATGGTTTTTTTTTTTTGCGAGTTCACGGTCCCTATCTGAAAATGCCGCTTCCACAAAAAGATGATCCACACCATCAGCAAGAGCGATCATTTTCTTCATATTTTCTTTTGTATGGGAAACGTCTGTAATATATGCCAGCCGCTGTCCTCGCGTGATTCGAACAATCTTTGACTTTAGTTCCTTTAATGTGAAGGATACCTTCGTCCCGGATTTGTTTTCCACAGGTACGTTTATGACTGATTCTGCATTCGAATGGCTGTATAACAAGTTTTTGAAACGGTTCAACCAAGGCCCTTGCACCAATCCCATTTGATCCAATGCTGTTTTAATGATATTGACGTGAAACCTTTCTTGAAGTGCAAACCCCAGAACGGGTGTTCCATGGTCGAGGTGAACGGCTCGAATTGTCATTTCCGGTTCCCGCAACGCAATATTATCGAAAGAACCCTTCGAGAACTTTTTTGGGGGTAAAAAGCCTTTGCAGCAAGAATAACGGCAGGTCAGGACTCGATCGGGATGCAGTTCTGTGGCGTGTATAACAAACTGGTTTTTATAATTTTTTACCAGATTCCAGCAATAACCGGATAGTTTTCCCTCGATGTTTTGCAAAAACCCCTGGGGGCCGTACAGGTATAAATCCTTGTCCCTTCCCAGCATGGTTCGGAGTACATGATCAAAACCAACAAAATGGTCCATGTGTGTGTGTGTGACGAAAATGTGGGTAATTTTTAGAATATCCCTTGATGAGAGAGCCGTAATGTCTCCAAGGTCGAAAAGCAGTGCGCGGTTTTCATATCGAAAGGGTATAAACAGGGACGGATCGCCAAAGGGCTCATTGACCAGTCGGGGTAAAAAACTTGGGGCCATGGTACAGGTCAGGGAAGGAGCTTGGAAACCTGTTGATGGATACACATATAAATGTCCGTATCCGAACCGAATATGTCCACGACGGTTTTATGATCGATCAGTTTTTCGATCACAAAGGCGGTTAAGTAAAGGCTGACCACGTTGGGCTGTTGAACCAAGTTGCGAAAGGGTGCGATTCGGTAATCAACATCAAATTCGTCCGCATGGGTGAGAGTCTCCAGGCATTTTACGATTTCTTCTTCAAGCACGTTTTTGCTGGTTGTTTCAACTAGGTGATCTTCCACCAGTTTCATGGAAATGGGATTGGCAAAACGGATGGGGTCTTCCCTGACCATGTTGATGGCTTGCCGCCGTGCATGTTCTTTCGAGGACTCAATTCTTGACAAAATGCTGGATTCACGGTTGCTGGGTCTGAAGATTTTTGCCATAGTTGGTCACCTGTTCTTGTTGTATTGGCTACGCGCCATCTTCACACAAGTCGGGAGATGGTACTTCTTGATGCTCTTTATAGAAAAAATAACAGGATCTTTGCAAGAAAAAAAGAAAGGTTTTTCAATTCAAATGTCATGGGTTGGTCGGGTATTTAATGATCGTCGGTTTTTAAGCGGTTTCTTCGACCAGTAGTTGTAGCTGTTTTTTTCTTTTCCAGTAATTCCACTGAGGTCGATAGACGATTGCTTTTATCCGTTCATTTTCCGTTTGGTCATTGGGAGAATTGAATTGAATGGCTGATCGTTTTTTTCCTTGATCGAACCTGTTTGACAATATCATTCTCCAATGACGCTTACCGATGCGTTGGCAGGAATGCACGACAATGGCATCATCCATAAATCGAGGGTAGGGGTTTCCTGGTCCAAACGGTCCAATCCGTTCCAAAGCGTTCATCAGCTCGGGTGTTATGTTGGAAATTGGAACCTTGGCATCAATGGGAACTTTTGGTTCAAAGTTGCACGATAAAGCCATTTGATCCACAACGTTAGTGAGGCGATGAATGAATTTGGTGATTTGATCGGAAGGGAGTGAAAGTCCTGCTGCAAGAGGGTGGCCGCCGTATCGGTCCAGGAGATCGGCACATTGATCGAAGGCAACGGACAAATCGATCCCTTCTACACTGCGCCCCGAACCAATTCCTTTGCCATTACGGGTGCTGATAACAACGGCGGGACGATTGAACTGCCTGGTGAGACGGGCAGCGACGATACCCAATATTCCCTCGTGCCAATGCTTTCCGCTTGCCACCAACACTGATCTTTTTTGTTTTTCTTGCGTAGTCGGCAATCGGGCTAAGATAGTTTCCAGTAGTTCGTTTTCCATGGATTTGCGTTTGTTGTTGAGCCGGCATAGGGCTCTTGCAATTCGGTTTGCTTTGTCTTGGTCCGTGGAAAGCAACAGCTCGCATGCCATTTTAGCATGTGCCAAACGACCGGCTGCATTAAGACGGGGTGCCAATTGGAAAGAGATGGTTTCCGTGTCTACCGGACCGTTGGATATCATCCCCATGCGCATCAAAGCGGCGATGCCTGGGCGGGCGTATTTGTTGATCTGTTGGAGGCCGGCGTTCGTTAATACACGGTTTTCTTTGATCATGGGCGAAACATCTGCAATGGTTCCCAATGCCACAAGGTCGCAGTATTGTTTTAAATTCGGTTCCAGTATCTCTCCCCAAAATCTATGCGTTCTTAAATAGGCGCGCATGGCAATGAGCAGGTAGAAGGCAACGCCGACACCAGCTAAATGGTCTAAGCCTGATGAGCAACAATGCTGCTTAGGATTGATAACGGCCACAGCATCCGTAGGGAAGTGAATTGCCGGATGGTGGTCGGTTACAATGGTGTCGATACCTTCTTGCCTGGCATACGTTATGGCTTTTTGGCTGCTTGAGCCGCAGTCAACCGTGATGATAAGATCGATACCGGCGGGTATAGCCCTGTTTTTAATAAAATCCTTGCCCAACCCGTAACCGTCGGAAATCCGGTGCGGAATGTAATAACTGACCCGTGCACCACAATATTTGAGGAAAGAAACGAGGATCGCTGTGGCCGTAATACCATCGGTATCGTAGTCACCAAATACGAGAATTTTTTCTTGTTTTACCAGGGCGCGATGAATTCTACGAATACCCCGTTCCATCCCAGCCATATCCAAAGGCGCCGTCAATGCATAAAAAGAAGGATTTAAAAAATCAAGGGCGCGTTCCCGGTTGTCCATACCACGAAGAACAAGCAATCTTGCAAAAAAAGGGTCACATCCTATTTTCTCAGAAAGTGCCTGTACGGTTTCTTGGTCGGGGTGGAGAATCTGCCATTGTTTTTTCATGAAAGGGGCATATCTTATTTGAAAGCAGCGAACAAGAACCAAAACCGACCATGTAATTTTTATCTTTGGGAAAATTAAGTGCAAATGAAAAATGTACAATCGACAAGCAAACGCTTTTATCGAATGGATCGCCGCTGGATCAGCTTCGTTAAGTTTATTCTTGAAGCATATGACAACACGGCCGTCTTAACCACTTTGGATTCACGTAAGGGTATGGTACAGGTGACCATTGCGCCGGGTTGTGAAACAACGGTGGAGGGCGTCATGGATGCGCTCACCGATGAATATAAAATAATTGAAGTAGACGGTAATGAAGCTGTAACGGGTTAACATGGGAATAGAAAAAGGATTACAACCAAATAAATGAAGTCAAAATTGCTGTATATCAATACCATCGGCTGTCAAATGAACGTGTACGATACTGAACAGATGGCCGGGGTTTTATTTTCATTGGGATACAGATTAACCGATGATATCGAATCTGCTGATATGGTTATTGTCAATACATGCACCATACGTGAAAAGGCTGAACAAAAGGCTTTCAGTTTTCTCGGTCGCCTGGCTAAAATAAAAGCCGTAAAACCGTCACTTATTGTTGGTGTAGGAGGGTGCGTGGCTCAGCAGGAAGGGGAGGCGATCACAAGACGAATGCCATACGTAGATCTGGTTTTCGGGACCCATGCCATTTTTCGTCTTCCGGAGATGGTACGGCGCATAGAACATTCACGGTGTCGAATTGTGGATGTGAGGTTATCGGATGTGATCGAGGTCAACAAGCCGGTGGACGTACAGTTAAACGAAAATCAGGTATCATCTTTTGTTACCGTTATGCGCGGTTGCGACAATTATTGCACCTACTGTGTTGTTCCCCACGTTCGTGGCCGTGAGACAAGCCGGCACCCCGACCATATCATTGAAGAGATCCGCATCCGCGTGGAAAAAGGCGTTCGTGAGGTTACGCTGTTGGGGCAAAATGTCAACAGCTATGGTGGAAAGGAGGGGCTTTGCAGTTTTGCCGAACTGCTGAAAAAAGTGAACCGGATTAAAGGCTTGGATCGGATTCGGTTTACAACATCGCATCCCAAAGACCTTTCTGACGATTTAGTTTCCACCTTCGGCTGTTTGGAAAAGCTTTGTCACCACATTCACTTACCAGTACAATCCGGTGATGACGATATATTAAAGAGAATGAATCGTAAATACTCACGAGATAGTTATTTGGAAAAGTTAGCACGACTGAGGGCAACATGCCCGGATATTGCCATCACTTCTGATTTCATTGTGGGTTTTCCAGGGGAAACGGATCGACAGTTTCAGGCAACACTGGACTTGATCGAGACCGTTCAATATGACGGACTCTTTGCTTTCATGTACTCGGATCGTCCCATTGCGCAGGCTGCCGCATTTTCAGATAAAATCCCCAATTTGGTGAAAAAGGAGCGGCTCAAAGCATTGCTGGAATTACAAGAAGGAATAAGGCGGAACAAATATCAGGCCATGGTGGGTCAGGTTAGAGAAATTCTGGTTGAAGGGCCGAGTCGTCACATCAATACCAATGCAAACGGTGTCCCTCCTGCCCAGGCAAGGTACCGCGGACGAACCTCATCGAACCATATTGTCCATTTCAATGCTCCGAATTCGCTTTTAAAAAAGAAAGAACTGTTGACAGGGACACTCATGGATATCATGATAGAAGGAGCTTACGCGCACTCGTTATGGGGAAGGGTGACGCAAAAAACGATGGCCGAAAAAACTGGTAAAGGAGGGGCAACCATTGCTGCATAAGGTTACCATTTCGGGCTTGGCCATGGATCCGGCATCCAACACGCCCATTGTCTTGTTAAAAACGGAAGAGGGAGAAAAAACCCTACCTATTTGGATCGGCTTGTTGGAGGCAACTTCCATTGCGGCCGCCCTTCAGGAAATTCAGTTCGACCGACCCATGACCCATGATTTGTTCAAGAACCTTACACAAATAATGGATTTGCACATTAATCGGATCGATATTTGTGACCTTAAAGAAAATACATTTTTTGCTGAAATTCACTTTGTATCAAAAAATGGTTCGTTTACAATGGATGCGAGACCCAGTGACGCCATTGCGTTGGCATTGCGTTTTAAAGCTCCGATTTTCGTGGATGAACAGGTGATTCAAAAATCAACGATAAATCAATCCTCAGAGATTCTCGACGAAAGTGAGGAAGGGAAAAAGTGGGCGGATTATTTGGAAAACCTTTCACCGGATGATTTTGGAAAGTATAAAGTCTAGTAGATAAAACATCCATCTTCATAGATGGTCTTTCGCTTCCCGTCAGCCAGATGTGCTACCACCCGTTTTTTTTCCGTGTTTACCAGGTCCCAGTGAAGTGCTGAATCATTGAACCCCAGTTGAGTCTTTTTCTCTTTGGTCAGGGATTGAACGTCCCCGCTGTAGGTATCCGCATAGCCGGCACCAAGGGCAACATGGCAGTTCCCCCACCGTCCACCGAAGTTTTCGTCAAACAGGGTGTTGGCCATGAATCGATTGATTTTTGAAAATCGTTTGTCGGTCAATGAGAACTCACCAAGCCTGGACGCCCCTTGATCCATTTTCAACTGCTTTGTTACAAAATCAAGCCCGGTTTCCGATTCAACCTTGACCACTTTTCCCTTGTTGAAAATCAGCCTTACACCCTTTACCAAGTTCCCATTTCGAAATGATGGTTGATTGGAATAATAGGTCCCTTTGGTTCCCCGCCAGTCAGGGGACAAAAACAGCTCAAAACTTGGAATATTATGTCCTGAGATGCCGATCCACCGCCTTTGATCGCCAGGGGTCACGATCAGATCTACATTTGTCGACTCGATATGATAAGACTTCACGTTCATGGCGTTGAGCCAGCGTTTGATTCTTCCGGCATTTGTGTAGACTGCTTTCCATTGTTTAACCGGCTCACGCCGACCCAGATAGCAAGCCTTAACAATTTGGTTGGTATATTCGTTCTGACTTAAACCTGCGTGTCGGGCAAGTGCTTCGGTGGGAAGCATGCAAAGCGTCCAACTAAAAAGACCGGATTGCTCCCGTTTTTCAAGAATATTCCGCAAATATTTTTTTGAGAGTGTGAAACGACTGATTTTTTTAGGATCGACATCACTCAAGTGGGTGATGGATGCAGGTGCATGTAAAAAAATGGAACCATTGAGATTTTGGTAAAATTCTTCTTCACCTGGAGGGTCGAAGGTCAATTGCCGACGGT
>DAOWNV010000267.1 GCA_030642405.1 Desulfosarcina sp. | reverse complement strand
TCCTCCCAATGAAAGAGGATGCCGTTTTTATACGGCATGGCCATGAATCCTGCCGGTGATAAAGGATTGCGAATTTCCTTTTTTGACTCTTTTGCGGCGGATGTCCCAATGGTTAACGGGCGATTGGCAAAGGCCATCAAATCCCCTTTGACACATTCCGGGATTGTATCTCCTTCAAAAAAGGAGACCATCACGTCAAACCGATCGTGATAGCCGTTGTAAGTTGGACCGGCACTTTTCAATTGGGGGGCCGTCAACCTTACCACTTCATAACCTTGCCGGTTTCCACGGGTCGGCGGCACCAACTGATCGCCATGATAAGTGCCGAATGGATTGGCGCTGATAGCAAAGGATTCCGTTTCCGGTAAATACTCCATTTTAAACGGGCAAAAGGCAAAATTGGCATTTACTCCGGTGTTCATTGCTACTGCCATCCCTTGCCCGGCCGTAGTGACACCGACATAGGCTGCTGTGATATGGTTGTTGATGCCGTCAACATTGAGGTTTTCCGGCGAGTGGCGGTAGTAGTCCACGGGATAAGCGCTCTCTTTTCCTAAATAATTCCGTTTGTGAATGAAAAAGGGTTTTTCCCTGTTGGCCGGAATGGAGAAGCGAAGCTCCAAGGGTGCAGCCGCTTCCCACCCGGCGTCGATCTTTCGGGCCAGCATTGGTTTTTCCGGATAGAGGAGATCCTGACGGTAGGTATCCGGATATTTCACTTCTCCGTCGATAAATAGGTAAGGAACTCCTTGCATTACTCTCAAGTTGTAATCCACCCACCCCGGGGCCCGCGTCGTCTTTTTCGGGCCGTTCCAGTGCCCGTGGATCCGGATACTTGCAACGCCGTTCTCACCGTGTTCCACAACAGAAACAGTAAGTCTTTCAGGAAGTGAGCGTTCTCCCTTGTATTGGATGTAGGGCACCAGGCTGCCCGCATCCAATTTCAATCTTCCGTCCTTCATGACGCGATCGATATGGCCTCTATCATTTAAGACCACATGAATGAACTCGTTTTTCAAGGTGCGTTCATCGGCAAATGGTTGTCCGTTGGGGGATGTGTGCGGTGAATCGTCCTGGTGAAACAGGAAATACAAACCGTCAGGCATCAGATGGCGTTTTGAAACGCGCAGCGTGACGGAAACCGATAGGGCATTCTCATGGGGAACCGTTTTTTCAAGAAATGCGGGAATCGTCTCTCCACCTGTGTTTACGAGGAAATAGGCAGACCCCTTGGATTTTTGATCGGGCAGGGTAAATGTCAACCACCGGTCACCTGTTTGACCTTCATAATGAATACCGTGCAGAAGAAAAAAGGAATCCACCAGTCGTCCTTTTATCGAGGGCGTATTTGGTGGTGTGGCGCTTTCCATTTTGCTTCTCAAATGAGAAGAGAGATGGTGATGCAGCTGGTCGGTATATCCGTCCAACACATCGAGTAGATCAGCCATCGCCGTTTCCCTCTGCCGTGCTAAAAATGGGCCGGCCAGGCCGAAGTTGGTAGTGGAGAGGGCTCTCAGACGGGTTTCGAAGGAACGTTGCATCAGTTGTTCGAGTGATTCCGGCATGGCTGTTTCGCCAGTATCTGAAAAAAAAGATTTTACCGCCTGAAATGCCCGTCGGTTTCGGACAATCCGTGTCCAATAATCAGAAGCGTAGGCCTTTTCAGCCCAGGAATGGTACCCGTGAAAGCTGCCGTCCGCGGTGTCCTGGTTGAAATGAATCGAACCGACCGGAGGATGGGTGGCCAGGTAATCGGTAAGATTACTGAAGGATACATAGTCCAGATCGGCAATCGAATCGATCAATTGGCCGATGCCCCCGGTGTTCGGCAGCCAGTCCAGGTACCAGGGAAGATCCGCACCGGTCCAGAATTCCGCATCCGCATCGAAATTGATAAAGATCAGAACATCCCGGTCGATCTCTCCTTCGGTCTGGCGCATATGGAGTTTCTCCACCCAGTTCCGTAGACTTACATTTTCCACCAGATCTCCGGCGTGGTAAGTGGGGATGATAACGATTTGTTCACCGCTGTCAGGATTCTTATAGGTTACGGGATTGTACGCCTCTGTGGGTGTGAGTTCACGGGAGAACAGCCGGAAAGCATCAAACGGCGTTGCGCTGTAATATAAAGCTGCGTACTCGATCCCAAATTCCTTGTAACGCTCAAAATGACCTGGAGTGGTCATCATCTCCTGGGGACGTACCACAGGCGCGACACGGCCAAAGAGGTCCCGAATCCCGGAGCCCTCTTCGTTGGAAATGGCCCGCTCAATGGTTGATATGAATTCCGGGTGGTTCATGGCGGACGCCATCCCGTTGTTGTAGGACATTAAAATCACATCGTCCTTGTTTCCTCTGACGCGACGCTGTACATCGGTGATGATATCCGGAGCGTTTTCGGGAAGGATATCTTGCAGGGAAAAAAGATTGTCAAAGTCCCATACCGCTTTGACCGGTATCCCCCGGTGATTGAATCTGTCCAGCTCCCGGATGGTGTGTCGAATGACTCGGATATCCTGGCCGAAACCGTTTTCATCATTGGTATCACCGCGAAAAGAGTGATACAGGTTGACATGAAAACCGAATGCGACATGAACTTTATGGGGTGTGGTAGCCGCCGAAGTTGAACGATGGAAAACATGCGGCCACCAAACCATCCAGATTGCTATAAGAATCGCAATCAGGATCGTGTTTTTATTTCGTAGAAGTTTATTCTTGTCCATGATTTCTAACCTTTTTCTAATGTTTTGCTTACACGAATCTAACAATCACTGTTGCCGGGATCAATGAAGAAAGACGGTTTTGTAGGGATTTAATGAAAAAAGTGAGGGATCCGAAATGAGCGATTCTACCCGGTATTGCATAATTGCCAATCCAGCCTCTGGAATTGGTGCTGATGATGAAAGATATGAGCTCTTGAAGGGGGCAGCGGACATCCTTTCTGCAAAGGTATACGGTTTGGACACGACTTGCGCCGGTGAATTGGCGCTGTGCGCCCGGGAGCAGGCTGAAAATAACGATGTCTTGGTCGTGGCCGGTGGTGACGGAACATTTTCTCTGGTCGTTAATGCCGTTGATCTGTCGGCAACCACCCTGGCTTTTTTGCCTTTCGGAACCGGTAATGCCCTTACACATGCCTTGACCTATAGGGGCGGAATTTCGAGGATTGCACACAGGATTAGAACGGGGTCGATCCATTTTTGCGATCTCATTGACTGTGACAGCGGGAAAAAAGCTTTCATGGTGTCACTGGGGGTCGACGGGGAGGTGATTCGACTGTACGAGGAGTACAGATCGTTGGGGTATCGTGGTTTAAAAGCCCATGTGCCGGCCGCCTTCAATGCGATTTTCAGACATTATCGACCGACCGGCTGCAATCTCTCCATGGATGGGGAAGGCCGGCGCATCGACAGACTGTGGAGCCTCATGGTGGTCAAACAGCCTTTTTTCGGTATGGGACTGAAAGCCGTCCCCCGAGCCCTTTGGGATGATGGAAAACTGCACGTGAAGGTGCTGGCTTCCGGATTTGGGGGAATCGCGGCTGGATTGATTACGGGCTTTACCATCGGCAACCTGGCAGGCGAGTATAAAAAAGGAGAGAAACTAACCGTAAGACTGGATGATCCGTTAACCCTGCAGGTAGACGGTGAACTGGGATGGACCGGGGATCGATTCTCCTTTGCTGTTTTACCCCGCATTCTCAGGCTGAAACATTGATGCCTCCAGAAATGTGTTGCCCATTTCAAATGGTGACTTATATTAGAGTGTTTTTATAATTCAGAAAGAATGCTGAACCGGAGGAGCGAATACGATGACCGATCCTGTATACATCATCGGTATTGACCTGGGTACGACCAACAGTGTCGTAGCCTACACCAACGCGGACACCGATAGAATTGAAGATGCACAAATCCGAATTTTCGATATCCCGCAAGTCGTCGATGCCGGGGTGGTGGAAACCAGGACATCATTGCCGTCGTTTGTTCTTATACCTGAAGAACAGGATGTGCCGGCGGGTGCATTGGCGCTTCCCTGGGA
>DAOWNV010000179.1 GCA_030642405.1 Desulfosarcina sp. | reverse complement strand
TAGAGACTCCCCATATTGATGATGCGGCCATATTTATTCTCTTGCATCTTTGGAAGCACTTCACGACTGAAGAGAAAGGCCGGATTCAAATTGGCGGCAATTGACCGGTTCCAATCTTGATCCGTCAGATCAACAGCGCTTTTCTCAGTCATTTCGTCAACATTATTTACAAGTACATCGACCTTATTGAAATCCTCAATGATGCTCCCAACCGCCTTTTTAACCTCATCCGACGAAGTTGGATCCGCTACAATGCCCGTAGCCTCGCCACCAGCATCTTTTATCCGGGACACCAGGTTGTTCACCTTTTCTTGGTCACTGTCGACAACAACGACTTTCGCCCCTTTCTTTCCAAAGCTCAAACCAATGCATTCACCGACAACGTTAGTCCCACCGGCGATAACCACCACTTCGGTTGTATCCGTTCCCATAGCAACTCTCCTTCATCCACCAAGAAATCCATATTTACCAAGCTTTAGTCAACATGTGCATGGTGCATGCAGCATGCTCGGTTCCACCCAGCCCACCACCCGTAACATGCGACAGCGCTACCTTCGGAATGGGATCAACCTGGTACCCTTCGCATTCTCCCCTCAGTTGCTTCACATTGGCGGCAATCTGCGCCGCACCGGAAGCGCCTATTGGATGACCATAAGACAACATTCCCCCTCGTGGACTGAAAACACACTGACCGCCATAGGTAGACTGACCATCTCTCAGGTATTTAAGACCATCTCCCTTTTTGCACATACCCAGACATTCGTAATAGAGCAGTTCCGCGATCGTAAACGCATCGTGCAATTCCACAATATCAACCTCTTCAGGTCCGATTCCGGATTCTTCGTACAACTGCTGTGCGGACGACTCGGTAATATCGTCTCCCGTTATATCCCTCGGTCTGTTGTGGTAAGGGCCGGACTGTACAACGGCACCCGCCACCTTCACCGGCTTCTCAATGCCGAGTTTTTTAACCATTTCCTTAGAGCAAACGATCACGGCACCAGCGCCGTCGGATATTCCACAACATTGCTGAAGCGTCAAAGGATACGCAATCATCCTTGAGTTTACGATTGCTTCAACACTAATATCACCCTTAAACCACGCATGGGGATTGTTGGTGGCGTGCTTTCTGTTCTTAACGGTGATCATTGCAAGGTCTTCGATGGTCGCGCCGGTTTCATGCATGTACCGATTCGCTCTCATTGCGTACTTCCCCGTCATAACGGCGCCCTGCATACCTTCCACATCGTCCATACCCATAGCAAAAGCGGTGCCGGTTGCCCGATGCATCGTATGATTTTCACAACCCACACCGATAGAAATATCAGCAACGCCCGTGGTCACATCCTTGATGGCCGAATATACGGCCATCGCGCCGGCGGAACAGGCACTCTCGACTCTGATGATGGCGAGTTTACCACACATCCCAAGATCCCTGAATACTCTCTGGGCCGCGCCCATGCCGTTTAGACCATTTCCTACGTACGCGGTTTGAACCACATCGGGACGATCTATGTTGGATGCCTGAAGCGCCTGAAAAGCGGCCTGCCTCCCCAGAACATCGTAATCGACGTTGTGCTTACCAAAAACGGTCTCACCCACTCCCGCTATAAAAACCTCTCTCTGCATCTTCATGCCCTACCCCCTAAATAAAATTATCAGACTGACGGTTTCGTGAACTTATAACTCGTTACGGGTAATCCATCCATATTTGTTCTGATGGTGCCCGTCGTTAATTCAACCTCTTCATCACACTTGAAAGACCCGATCTCACCTTCCATTTGAGCGAATATCCTTAAATTTTCCGGAAGGTCTATATAGCCGAACATATACGGTGTTTTCATGCCGGGCTGTCCAATATAAATATCGGTAACGGAATATAACTTCCCCTTTCTGGAAAGCTTAACCATCTCAAAATCGGTCCCCCAGCAGGAAGGACAGGGCGTCAACTTTGGAAAATCAAGCTGTCCGCACTTTTTGCACTTATATCCCTTCAAATATGCAGGGGAACCATCTTCCGGTATCTCCAACAATTCAGGGTGAAAAAACGTGATATCCGGCTCCTTTTCTTTTTTCTTCTTGTTCTTTTTACTTTTATCACTACCTTTAGAATCCGACATGGTTCTCTCCTTTTTTGGTTATAGCGTTCTCTCTCGTCCGGATCTCGCCATTAGAAAAACCCTCTACCCTCAATCTCCAGAGCTTTCAAAAAAACCGCAACAACTATATTTATTGCTCTTATATGACATCCGCAAACTTTTTTACTCTAAACGTTAAAGAAAACGTATGTCAAGAAAAATATCAGGAAGAGGCGCCTGTATTTCAAGGGATTACATAACCCGCCATACGATCTTGAAAACAACCAAAATGCCAACGCGCCATCTGACAGGCACCGTTTACTTTTACTCGCAACCTTAGAGTGTGGCCGCGATGACAATCTTCTGGATCTGGCTGGTTCCCTCGTAAAGCTGGGTTATCTTGGCGTCCCGCATCATTCTTTCCACCGGATAATCCCTTATGTATCCATAGCCTCCCAAAAGTTGGACGGCATCCGTCGTAACCTTCATGGCGGTTTCGGCGGCAACGAGTTTCGCAATGGCTGAAAAGCGTACAATTTCCTTGGGAAGCTTTTCCATATCTTTTGGAATATTTTCAAAAGCAGCAGCAGCCTTATAGGTAACCTGCCTGGCCGCCTCAACCTGCGAAACCATATCCGCTATCATCCATTGTATCCCCTGAAAAGAAAAAATTGGTTTCCCAAATTGAATTCTTTCTTTTGTATACTGGATTGCGTAATCAACTGCTCCCTGCGCAATGCCAAGGGCTTGCGCAGCAACCGGGACCCGGGTGAAATCCAATGTTTTCATAATAATCGGAAAACCATGTCCCTCATCACCCAGGATATTTTCAGCCGGAACTCGAACGTCTTCCAGGATGACTTCCACTGTGTGAGACGCACGAAGGCCAAGCTTTTTTTCATGCTTGCCGATACTTAAACCCGGAGTACCCTTTTCAACAATGAACATACTGATTCCCTTATGACCGGGCACTGAAACGTCTGTTTTGGCCGCAACACAAAGCACATCGGCTACATCACCATGAGAAATAAATGTTTTGCTCCCATTAATTACGTAATGGTCTCCATCCTTAACTGCTTTCGTTTTAATTCCGGAAACATCTGAACCTGCATTGGGTTCCGTCAATGCAAAGGCAACAAGATGCTCACCCGTTGCCAATTTTGGAAAATATTTATTTTTTTGTTCTTCATTCCCGGCAAGAAAAATCGGCATACTCCCCAGTTCATGCACCAATAAAACTACCGCGCTTGACGCACATGCTTTTGCTATCTCTTCTATTACGAGACAGAGGGAAAAAAGCCCCATCTTTGATCCGCCATACGCTTCAGGAAAATCAGCACCAAACAACCCATTTTCCCTGAAAATCTCAACGACGTCCCAGGGAAATGCGGCTTCTTCATCGCGTTTTTCAGCTCCCGGCGCGATCTGTTCCCTGGCAATACGCGCAACGGTATCCTGCATCATCTTTTGTTCATCTGTTAGATCATAAGCCATCGTTCCATTCCTTTCCTCAAATTATTGATCCAGGGGATTTAGCGCTACAATGGAATATTCCCGTGTTTTTTCCACGGACGTTGCTCATCTTTCCCGGCCAACCGATTAAAAGCATCAATCAACATCAACCTCGTCCGGGTCGGATCTATAATATCATCTACCCAACCTGTCGCACCTGCCTGATACGGAAATTCTCCCGTTGTTCTAATATATTCCTCAAGACGCTTCGCAAAAGTTTCTTCAGGGTTTTCAGAATTCTTTATCTCATTACGATAAATGATACTGACCGCCCCTTCGGCGCCCATCAAACCCAACTGGGTCGTAGGCCATGCCAAAACCAGGTCGGAACCCATCGCCCTTGGGCACATGGCAGTGAGACCACCCCCATAACCTTTTCTCAGGATCAGGGTTACTTTTGGGACGGTTGCCTCTGAGACCGCATGGAGTATTTTTGCCCCGTGACGGATGATTCCACCCCGTTCCTGCTTGACTCCCGGCAGATAAGCGGGATTGTCGACGAGAAACAAAATCGGGACATTATACGAATCGCAGATCCGGACAAATCTTGCGTCTTTATCCGCCGCGTTAATATCAATGGCACCACCCAAAGTATACGGATTATTCCCGACAACGCCAACGGGTTGGCCACCCAACCTGATAAATCCCGTTACCATGTTTTTGGCATAATCTTTTTTGAGTTCGAGGAAATGATGATCATCCGCTATGACTTCGACCACCTTTCGAACATCATAAGGTTTTCTGGAATTCACAGGCACCAGGTCAAGCAATTCCTTATCAATACGGCGTGGATCGTCTTGAGTCTCCTTAATGGGCGGCTTCTCTTTATTGCTGAGTGGCAGAAAACTCAATAAATCACGTGCTTTCTCGATACAGTCCTTGTCGTCATCAGCGGTCATATCGCTGCAACCGCTCACTTCCGCGTGCATTTTAGCGCTTCCAATATCATCCAGCGTTACATCGCCGCCGCCCACGGACTTGATCAACTCAGGCGATGCAATGTACATATGACTTTCGCCTTTTACCATAAGCAGAAAGTCCGCCAACATCGGCGAGTAAGCCGCCCCTGCGGCGCTTGGCCCCATCATCAGGGAAATCTGCGGGCATACTCCCGACATGACCGTGTGAAGATAAAACATTCGGGCGTATGTGTCGTATAGATCCGCGTTAATAAAATCCTGTATTCGAACACCGCCCGAATCTACCATCCCGATACATGGCACTCTCATTTTAATAGCATCTTCCATCACCTTAATGATCTTCTTTGCGTGAACGGTGGCCATACTCCCACCCAGTACGGTAAAATCCTGCGAGTAAAGGTATACCGACCGCCCACCGACTTTTCCCGAACCGGTTATAACCCCGTCTCCCGGAAGGTCCCTATCATCGATATCATACCCCGTCAGCCTGGCTTTACGCCATAAATCAAATTCAATAAACGTCCCCTCGTCAACAAAAAGCGCAATCCTTTCCCGTGCGGTTAATTTGCCGCGCGAATGTTGTCGATCTATCGCTTTTTGCCCCCCCCCCAACTCGAGAACCTTCCTTCTCTCTTCCACCTCTTGTATCAATTTCTCCATCTCTTTCATTTTTTCATCTCCCTTACAACTCAAAAGCGCAAAGTAAAAACCATCCGCTGTAATAAATATCCATCTAAAAAACCTATTTTATAGCCCTATCGTCGTCGCAACAATTCCCCTGTGAAACGAACTCCCACCGTACATAAGCTGAGTCGCCTTTGCCTGTTTGTAGTAAAAATGAAGGTCGTATTCCTCCGTAAAACCCATAGCCCCATGCACTTGCAGGGCCACTTCTGTGGCCTTGCGGTACGCATCACCGCACCATGCCTTGGCCATTGAAGCTTCCCCTCCGTCGGTATCCCCCGCGCTTATCTTCCATGCAGCCTTATAGGCAATTACCCTGGATGCTTCCAGAGCGATTGCAATATCCGCACAATAATTCTGAATGGTTTGAAGACTCCCGATAGGCCGACCAAACTGTTCCCTGTCTTTTACGAATTGCACGGTAATATCCAGCACCCTTTGATGACCGCCAACCATCTCCGCACTCCTTGCAACGGCAATTTTTGGCAAAAGTCTTTCAATAACATCCCATCCCTTGCCGGGCTCGCCGATAACATTTTCATAAGGCACTTCCACCCCGTTCAACCGTACATCGTAGTATCTGTCGATGCCAAACGACGGCATGGGAATGTGCTCTATTTTTTCATCGTCGGCCTCAACGAGAAAAAGAGTGGTTCCTTTATCCGGCAAAGAATGGTCCCGAGCAAGACAAATCATGAAATCGCTCGGTTCTGAGAATGGAACAAAAAGTTTATGGCCTTTCAAAACGAAACATCCGTCCTTCTTTTCGGCAACGGTCTGAACCGCATCCTCAGACCACTCACCGCCTGTTTCACCCACGCCCAAACTCCG
>DAOWNV010000207.1 GCA_030642405.1 Desulfosarcina sp. | reverse complement strand
TAATAATTAACAAATTCTTATACAAGGGTTGGAAGCGGTTCAATATTTGCAGTACGAGTAAGCCGAAGCAAGAGATGGGCGTTCAACGCGAGAAAATTGCAGCTGTTAGAAACTATCAGATAATGTTTTTCAAAAAGTGAAATTAGAGATTATATGGACCGGAAAATATTTATTGCAGGCAACAATACGGCAACCATTCAGTGCCCGGTATGCGGAAGGACGAAAACTGCGGATGTCAGCCGATACGCAACGGCTGAACAGCAAATTTCGGTAAACTGCAAATGCTCATGTGGTCATAAATTCCGATGCCGTCTGGAAAAACGTAGGCAATACCGAAAAGATATCGATTTGCCTGGAAAGTTCACTTTGTTGGATAAAAAAGAGTACGAAGATACCGGCCTCTTGAAGGTGGTGGATGTTTCTACCACCGGGCTGAAAATTAAACTGAATGTTCCTCGTGTTTTTCCCGTCGGGGCAAAGCTGTTGGTTGAATTTCACCTGGATGATAAAAATCGGACCCAAATGAAAAAGCGTGTTTTAGTTCGCAATATTTCAGGTCTTTTTATCGGTACATCTTTTCTCCCCAATGAAATGGGTGATCCTGCTTTGGGCTTTTACCTGCTGCCGTGATCGGCTCATTCGTTCATATCCTTAGCATCCATCCTATTTGGTTATGGATCCCAAGACTTGTCGTTGCGGTGGTATTAACCAATCGTTACCGGTTGTGGCAAAGGGTCGTGCAAAACCACCGGTCGCTGATTGAAGCCATGCGTTAATGAGAATGAATCGGACCTTCCCATATCTGGTTAACAAACAGTATTTTATCCTGGTAGTTATCGGATGGACCATCCTTTTCCATGCTGTTTGGTGTGGTGACGGTATTGCCGCCGATCCGGCTTTTTTGCCTGGAGAGCGGTTGACCTTTGTGCTCAAGTGGACCATTGTTCCTGCCGGGGAGGCGGTTCTAGAAATCTTACCGAAAGGACAGATTAATGGTGTCGATGCACACCACTTTGTAATGACAGCGCAGTCCAATGCCTTCGTGGATGCGTTTTACATGGTGAGGGACCGCATTGATGCATGGACGGATGCTTCCGTTAGCCGATCGCTTCTTTATCGGAAAAAACAACATGAAGGAGATACACGCCGGGATATAACTGTTTTATTCGACTGGGGGAAGATGACGGCCCAATACATCAATCAGAACAAGGCGCGTGACCCGATTTCCATCGAGGAAGGAACGTTCGACCCCTTATCCGTTTTCTACTGGTCCCGAACGGAAAAATGGGCTGTCGGCAAACGGATACAGCGAACGGTCACCGATGGGAAAAAACAGGTGTTGGGAATGGCCGATATTGTTCGACGTGAAAGAGTAAAAGTACCTGCTGGAGTTTTTGACACCTTCCTCATAGAACCCGACTTTTCTCAAGTAGGCGGTGTTTTTAATAAAAGCAAGGACGCCAAAATACAGCTTTGGATATCTGCAGACCATCGGCGAATTCCGGTGAAATTGAAAAGTAAGGTGATTGTCGGTAGTTTTACCGGGGAACTGGTGAGAGCGGTGGGACTAAAATCGATAACCATAGGACCACAATAAAAGGAGATGTTGATGATCCTGACGAAAGTGAATCGTAGAACAATGATTGCCATTTATACAGTAGCCATCGCTTTATTTAATCCTGTTGCCGGTATCGCTGTGGAAAATCCAGATGGACTGGTTGCAAAGGTGGATGGTACTTTTCTTTCTCGCGAGGAATTGAATCGTGAAATGCGGCTGGTTTCCTTTAAGCTGACACGTCAAGGGCAGCCGGTGAGTATCGAGCAGTTGAAACAATACGAAAAAGATATCCGTGAAACGATTATCAACAGAGTACTCATGTTGCAGCAGACTGAAAAGCTGGAAATTGTTGTGAAGAATGGCCTTGTGAACAAGGCCATGGGTGAATTCAAGGCAGGGTTCAAAAATGAAAAGGCCTATTCGGCAAATTTGGCAAAAATGGGTTTGACTGAAATCATGCTGCATGAGCAAATCCAGGAGGGACTGACCATTAAAGCACTTCTCGAAAAATATGTGCTAAAGGGGATCACGGTACCTGATGAACAAGTACATTCCTATTATACGAACAACCCAAACCTTTTTAAAAGCCCGGAGCAGGTAAAAGCCTCCCATATTCTTATCAAGGTACCCGCAAATGCGGACCAGGCTGAGAAGGAAAAAGCGCTGATTACCATCCAGGGGCTAAAGTCCCGTGTGGCGAAAGGTGAAAATTTCGCCACTTTGGCTCAGGATTATTCGGATTGTCCCAGCAGGGCCAAAGGCGGTGATTTGGGTTTTTTTGCCCGGAAGCAAATGGTGTCGCCGTTTTCAAAGGCCGCATTCGATCTCGCACCGGGTGAGACCAGCGATGTGGTTGAAACACGTTTCGGCTACCATCTGATTCGGGTTACGGAAAGAATGGAAGTACAAACATTGGCCTTTAGCGATGTGAAAAAACAAATTGCCGGCAGACTGCAAAGGGAAAAGGAGGAGCAACGGATTGGTGCTTATGTAAGCAAGCTTAAAAAGAAAGCGGATATACAACGATATTCCCTATAGATTTTCCCTTGACAAGCAAAAGTTTATTGGCCTATGATTTTTTTAAGATGATATCTTAGGCAACACAGCCCCTGATCTCACGTCTTCTGAACTAAGTATTTTAACTGCCGTAGAATCGTCAACAAAGATGAGGGATGTATTGGAAGAGAAACTTTGAGAAGAGGAGGTCAATACTTTGGCGAACGGAACAGTTAAATGGTTCAATGACAAAAAGGGGTATGGTTTTATCAACGAACAAGAAGGCCGTGATATCTTTGTACACTTCTCTGCCATTGATATGTCTGGATTCAAGACATTGACAGAGGGAGACATGGTGCTGTTCGAGGTAGAGGAAAGTGATCGCGGACCCGAAGCGAAAAATGTGAGAAAAACAACCTGATTTTTTCCTGTAGCGAAACATTCGAAGGGCTTCAGACATGGTCTGAGGCCCTTTTCCTTTTCAACCCTAATTCCATTCGGATGCTGGTTTGAGCATAACAAAGAGTCTGAAAATAAACTTATAACGGGTAAGGTGTAAGGCTTTCAACACCGTTTTCTGTGACCAGCAACGTCTGTTCGAATTGGGCGGAAAGGGATTTATCCTTGGTTACAGCGGTCCAGCCATCTTTGAGGATGACCAGTTCTCTTGTGCCCAGGTTGATCATCGGCTCGATGGTGAAAATCATTCCAGGCACCAACCGTACACCGGAACCGGGAGTGCCGTAATGGGGGATTTGGGGAGGCTCGTGAAAATCAATGCCTACACCATGCCCGACAAATTGACGCACCACCGAACAGCCCTTTCCTTCTGCGTACGATTGGATCGCAAACCCGATATCGCCAACCGTGTTGCCCGGTTTTACGACTTTGATTCCCCTGGCCAGGCATTGTCGGGAAACATCGACGATTTTTTTTGCATCGGCACCTGGTGTTCCCACAAAGAGAGTTTTGCTGGCATCGGCATAGTAGCCGTCCAGAATGGATGTGACATCAACATTGACAATATCGCCATCTTTGAATGTTCGTTCACTGGGGATCCCATGGCAAATCACTTCGTTGATGCTTACGCAAACGCTTTTAGGAAAACCCTTGTAGTTCAAAGGCGCAGGTGTTGCACCGTTTTTAATGGTGAAATCGTAGACCAAGGTGTTGATCGCATCTGTTGTGATGCCCGGTTGGATGTGAGGTTCCACCAAATCCAATGTTTCGATAACAAGCCGACCGGCCCGACGTATGCCATCAATCTGATCGGTTGTTTTGATTTGAATGCGGGGCCTTTTTTCATATCGAAGATCCGATGATTGGGCGGAAGATTCTTTATTCAGGCAACAACGCTTATATTTTTTCCCGCTTCCACAGGGGCAAAGGGCATTCCTACTGATCTTTTCCTTTTCATTTTTTTTTTTCAAAGCCGGATTCCTTGGGTTTTATGTTTGTCGATATTGCGTTATTCGTTTTTTAAGCATTTAGATCTTGTTGTGTATTACAACATTGTGGATGTCTGAGCAAACTGTCAATAAAAAAAGACGACCTGATCGGTCGTCTTTTTCAAGGAAGAGGAGTGGAGAAGGAATGCGTGCACCCGTTACGGTGCTTACAATCTTTATCGGCGGTCGAGGAAAATTCTTAACTATTTTTTTTAAAGGGAGTGTTCAAAACTACCAACACCTGTGGTATTAACCATACGAGAAAGGTGCGAGGAAGGTGACAATTGTTTGAATTCAAGGCTCAACGCAAATATCCATCCTTCAAGGATAATCGTTGGTGAATGTGAAAAGACAGGGGACATATATGGCCATATCGGACAGGGAATGGGACCAACGCATACTGTGTAGCGACGGCGATTGTATTGGTGTTGTCGGTGCTGACGGTTGCTGCAAGCTTTGCGGCAAGATTTATGATGGCGAGCTGTCATTAATAGAGGATGATGCAGAACAGCGTGATAATCCGGCAGAAGGTTTGAACGACCAAGGCATTTTAGATACAGAGCAGGCGGATGGTCATGATTCGGTATCGGACAATGCCGATTCTTTTAATGGTGCGTGGGAAAACAGGATATTGTGTGTTGACGAAAACTGCATCGGTGTAGTCGGATTTGACGGCAGGTGCAAAGAATGCGGTAAACCCTATTCAGGAAAAGAGTGATGACGGACAAACCGAAAATAGAACCTATTTTGTATGATGCGCTGAACTCGGTATCAGACTTTGTCAGCCAGGTAACCGGTGTTAAACCTACCCAGTGGGAAATTGCCGATGCTTTGAAGCGTTATTTTGTTCTTAACGAGATTAAAGATCATATTTTGATGTTGCGGGAAAATGAAAATGGTGAGGATGTCGGTTAAAATGTTTGGCGAAGTCGTTTGTTTACTTTGTAGATAATATCTATATGGTTACCGGAGCTGTTTTCCAGCTTCAAAGAAGAAGGGTGAAGCAGGAGACCTACGGTCAATCTTCCGCTTTGGGTTATGCTTTCCAGAGAAATTTTTCCAGTGTATATAGTTTGAATTCTGTCGAGCATGAGACTGCCGCCTACCACCTCAACTTTGTCGGGAACTACGTGAACCTCTTCCAGGATCAGCCCATCGGT
>DAOWNV010000272.1 GCA_030642405.1 Desulfosarcina sp. | reverse complement strand
TGCAACGGCAATTAGCGCCGAATCGTTTTCTTCACCACGGCACAAAAGAACTTCACTGCGAATTTTACGATTCACTTCAATTTTCGGGAAGTTGTTTTTTTTAAACCCTTCAGTCAAAACAAGATCAACATCAGAAAAGTAGGTATTGATAATATCAGCGGCCGATGGTTCATGTCCTTTCCGATTTTTTTTGACCATTGCCAGCTTCTCTGAAGAACTGATAATCATCGTATCCGCCCCGGCCTTGGTTAAACGCCAGGAATCCTTTCCCTCACGGTCGATTTCGAACCGATGGGCGTCGTGTTTTAAAACACCCAGGCGATACCCTCGCCGTTTGAATTCAGCAATAAGTTTTTCAAGCAACGTGGTTTTTCCTGTACCGCTTTTTGCTACTATCGATACAATAGGAGCACTCATAACACCTCACTTAATCAATGTTAATGCGCTTTTCGGAGATTGCCGACGGCATTCTTTCCACTCGTTTTAACATGAAACATGGCCTTGTCTGCAGTGGCAAGCATCGCCTGAATATCCGAGGCATCGTCAGGATAGGTGGAAACACCGAAACTGGCCTGAAGATGTACACCGTCGGAAACCAATGGGAGATAAACCGTATTCGCCATTTTCAGACGGATCTCTTCCGCTTTTTCCAAAACCTGATCATAATTGAAACCTGGAAGAACAACAACAAACTCATCCCCTCCATAGGCCACGGCATATGCCGGCTCAACAATGCAATGCTTAATGGTTTGCGCTACCTCCGCTAAAACCTGACTACCATAAAGATGGCCATGGGTATCGACTACTCGTTTAAAATTGTCAATATCCAAAAATATTAAGGAGAATGTTAATCCCTGGTTTTTGCTTTTAGCAACCAGGGTTTCCATTGCGTAATAAAGATGCCGTGTGTTGTATAGTCCGGTCAGACTGTCGTGAATCGATAGTTGACGATAGGCTTCTTTGCTGTGCTCCAGTTTTTCCTCAACCTTTATTCTTTCTGAAATCTCCCGGCTAAGATGTTGGTTGGCAGCGAAAATCTCTTTCTTGGTCCTGTAAAGATCGAGATGCGTTTTGACTCTTGCCTGCAATTCCAGACCGCTGAACGGTTTGGTCAGATAGTCCACGGCACCCATTTCAAATCCTTTGATGATACTTTCCGTATCGTCTTTCGCCGTCAAGAAAATAATTGGGATCCCATGATTGGCAGGATTTGCCTTGATTCTACGACATACTTCGTATCCATCCATTTCAGGCATCATGATATCCAGCAAAATCAGATCAAAACGATTGGCTTCGGTTTGTTCGACAGCCGTAGGGCCATCTTGGGCAAATGCCATTTGATATCCGCTTTCCTGAAGAATATTGGCTGCCACCTGGATATTCTTGGGTACATCGTCAACGATTAAAATCATATACTCGGAATCGGTTTTCGAATTCATGATTTCTTCCCTTGCTGGTCTGGATACGCCAACTCCTTGATGGTTTCAATCAGCTTAACGTACGCATCCAAAGTTGTGTTCATGTTTTCCACATCAAAACGCTCGACATAGGCATTCAGCTCCTCACCATAGGTGGTTAATGCACAAATGCCGTTCCGCCTCCCCAATCCCACCATGTGTTGGGCAAACTCTCCGATTTCATTAAAAAAATGATTCTTTCGAGTTTCCGTCCACATCCGCATGTATCTATTTTCAAGCTGTCCTATCACTCGCGGCAGGCGGCTGAGATTGACAGGCGCCATGGAAACAATGCGATCTTCTGATTCAACCGTTTCTACCTTGCCGGTACCGGCAGGAACCATTGCGATCTGAACATGAGGGATTGAGATACGAAACCGGCTACCACGATTTTCCACACTTTCCACCTCAATGGTGCCGTCCATCATTTCCACCAGTCGTTTGGTGATGGAAAGCCCTAAACCGGTACCGCCAAATCGTTTTGTACTCTGACCGTCGGTTTGCTTGAACGCCTCGAAGATCTCCGCATGGAATTTTTCAGGGATCCCGATTCCTGAATCTTCAACGGTTATGAGAAGCCCAATATGGTTATTTTCCATAGTCAAATACGTTTTTTCAACAACAATGTGAACATACCCTTTATCCGTAAACTTAACGGCGTTACCAATAAGATTGAACAGAATCTGTTTTAAACGAACCTCATCGATCATCAGGTAATCTGGAATTTTCGGATCAATGGTTACCGTGAAATCAATTCCCTTTTTCTGTGTTTGGAGTTGAAACAGGGTTCTGATTTCATGAAAAAATGAATGGGGGTTGACGGGCTCGGTCTGAAGCTCCATCTTCCCCACCTCAATTTTAGACAAATCAAGAATGCCGTTGATGAGGGTCAAAAGCCCCTTCCCGCTGGAGCGGATCCCGGACAGATAGCTCTTTTGTTTCTCGTCTGTAATCATCGAATTGAGTAAATCCGTAAACCCCAAAACAGTATTTAAAGGGGTACGGATCTCATGGGACATATTGGCCAAAAACTCGCTTTTTGCCCTGTTGGCAGATTCTGCGGCATCCTTTGCCGCCATGAGCATCTCGTTGGCTTCCCGCAACTCCACTGTGCGGTCTGCCACCTGTTCTTCCAGGTGTTCCTGATGGTCTCTCAATTCTACATCCCTGGACTGGATCCGCGACAGCATACCATTGAAAACGTCGATCAGCACGCCGATTTCATCTTCCGCCTTCTTTTCGGCTCTGATGGAGAAATCTTTTTTTTCGGAAACGACGCCTGCGATATGGGTAAGACTCAAGATCGGTTCGGAAATAAACTTTTGCAAGTATGAGGACAAAACCCAGGTGATTAAAAAAGCGATACACAAAATCATCCCGAAAATGCCGGCGGATACCAATGTTTCCCTGCGGGTACTGGTCAAATCAAATTGGATGCAGATCGTACCGATCACATCGTTCAATTGCGAAACAGTACTGTAAACGAACAAATAGTTGTCATCATAATAGTGCCCAGGTTCCCGGATTTGGGGAACCGTTACCTGATTTACGGCATCCTCATGAATGTATATGGCAAAGACATCTCCCTTGCTGTCAAAAATACCTGCCAACGTCACATCCGGTTTCGCATGAAGTGCGGCCAGATTATTCTCCGCCGTCTGTTGATCGTTAAAGACAATCGCTCCAACGCTATTGGTTCCGATTACCCGTGCCAGACTAAGAAGATCGTCGCGAATAATCTTTCTGGAAGTAGCGATATTGCTCACCATGAGGGTCACGGAAGCAAAAAGAAGGGCGATCCCGCTGGTCAACATGATAATTAGTTTCAATTTCCATTTGATGCTCAAATTCAGGAAAGCGCTCATTTCAGTCGTCTCCCTCTATGACAATTTGAGCTGACCCCAAGAGCTGAGACCTCATTTTCAGGCCTTCATGCTTCACCGCATTGATGTTGACCTGAAAACGGAGATGATTTGACTCTTCGAAAAAGTTGACACTACCGCCTAAACTGGTAAATCCATCGACTTCTCCGATCGTTAAAATGCCCAACCCATGAGCCATGTTCAACACTTTTTGAATGACGGCTTTATCCTGGGTAGCAAAAAACATAACATGGCTTTGCGTAACACAGGAAACACCCGAGTAGGCGATGACGTTTATTTTCCTCCCCTGGACGGATTTGCCGTTCAACTTGAAAATAACGTCACTATTGGGATTGTCTGAAATCAAACAGAGGATTAGCGGCTCAGAATTGTCAGCGAAGATTCCTTCCGGCCAGGTAACATAATTAATGAAATTATAGATGAAGCCGACCTTAACTTCGTACTCCTGCCCTGTAACTGATTGGCTCAAAGCCGCTTTGGGAAACACAAAAAAAGCACCAAAGATAAGCAAAACCGACAGCCGACAGGTGGAACAATCCATTGATTTTAAAAATCGTGATAGCCTT
>DAOWNV010000031.1 GCA_030642405.1 Desulfosarcina sp. | reverse complement strand
TTTCCTGGGTCAATCCTGATCCGCGCAATGCTATTGTACGATTTATACACAATGCTACGGAGCCTGTACTTTATCCAATCCGATCCAAGCTCCCGATCAATTTTGGAGGAATCGACTTTTCTCCCATTATTGTTTTCCTTGTCATTATTTTTTTACGTACTTTCGTTGTCAACAGTTTGATGCGAGTTGCAGCTTCCCTTATTTAACCAGACCTTTTGACAGGAATGTATAAATGAAACCGACATCGTTGGATATTCAACAACAGCAATTCAAGGTCCGTTTTCGGGGATTTGATGTGCGGGAAGTGGATCGTTTTTTAGATCAAACCGCTGATGCATTTGCAATGCTTGAGCAGACCGTTAAACGTCAGGATGAAGAGTTGCGTCGCCATAAGTTGGAAAAAGAGGAGTACAAAGAGAGGGAGGAAACCTTTAAACGGGCCATGCTCAATTCTCAAAAACTCCTTGAACAATTGAAGGAAAATGCACGTAAATCGGCCGAAATCATTGTTGCAGATGCTGAGGTTAAAGCCGAAAAAATTCTCAATCGAGCACATAACAGGCTTTCCCAGCTCCATGAAGATATTGTCGAGCTTAAGCGGCAGCGAATTCAAATCGAAGTGCAGATTAGGGCAATCATAGATGCTCACACCAAACTGTTGGAAATCGGTAAAGAGGGTATGGACACCTTTGAATCCGAGGTTGCGAAAATTAAAGTCGTTAATCCGTGATTCGGTAGGTACCTCTTCAAATCAGCTTTAAAGTCGGTCTGATTCATCATTTTCGTCGAAACACACCCCTAGTCATATCCCTTACCTTGATATCTTTTCCCCCTAAAGTTTAAACGTCCTACTGCCGATGCCTTGTCAGGTATAATCACTAACCACGCAGGAGATGTTTATGGCCAGAATTGATGCTTTCTTCAAACTAATGCACGAACAAAACGCATCCGATTTACACCTGTTATCCGGACAACCACCAGCACTACGCATCCATGGAGACATCGAACGCGTGAAATATAAGGTGTTGGATAACGATGATCTTCGGAAAATGCTTTACGAGATTACACCTGAAGACAAGGTTAAACTCTTTGAAGAAACCGGTGATGTGGATTTCGGATATGAGATCCCCGGTCTGGCGCGATACCGAGCTAACTATTTTATGCAAAAAAACGGTATCGGTGCCGTATTCAGAGAAATCCCCAACACTATCATGACCGCCGAGCAACTCGGTTTGCCACCGGTGATTTCAAAACTTGCAACATTGCCAAGAGGGCTTGTTATCGTTACCGGCCCCACAGGTTCAGGTAAGTCTACGACTCTGGCTGCCATCATCGATGTGGCCAATCGGACCCGCGCCGACCATATAATCACCGTAGAAGATCCAATTGAATTCGTTCATAAAAGCAGAGGATGTCTGGTGAACCATCGGGAAGTGGGGTTGCATACCAAATCTTTCAGCGCGGCACTACGCGGGGCCCTTCGTGAAGACCCGGATATCATTTTGGTTGGGGAAATGAGGGATCTGGAAACCATTTCTCTGGCGATTGAGGCAAGCGCTACCGGTCATTTGGTGTTTGGTACCTTGCACACGACCAGTGCTCCCAAAACCGTGGATCGAATCGTAGAGGTATTCCCCGCCCAGGAGCAGGCACAGATTCGATCCACCCTGTCCGATGGGATCCGGGCGATTATTTCTCAAACTTTGTTCAAACGAATCGACAGGAGAGGACGTGTTCCGGCAATGGAGATACTCATTGCCACCCCGGCTGTGCGCAATTTAATCCGGGAATCCAAGTCCCACCAGTTACCTTCCATGATGCAGACAGGGAAAAAGTACGGCATGCAGCTCCTCGATGATGCTATCATGGATCTGTATAACAAAGGACGTATCAGTGCTGAAGATGCATACACCAAGGCCAATGATAAAGGGCGCTTTCGTCCCTTGCTGAAATCACCACCTACTGATTTTACCGAAGCCTGATTGGAAGAAAGCTCTGCCGTCAACAGCCGTCCATAGAGGGGTAACATGAAAAAACAAGAAGTCGATCATATCCTAACGCGGATGCTGGATTCCCACAGCAATGTGTCCGACCTCAATATCACTGTGGGAAAACCACTTCAGGTGGAAAGTTCCGGTGAACTCGTACCTGTTGAAATCCAACCGGATATCAAGGAGCTGACGCCATTTCAAACAGAAACTTTCGCCCTGAACCTTATGAACAAGGATAGGCGATTAACGGAAATATTGATCAAAACCGGATCCTGTGACCTTTCTTATTCGTTGCCCGGCAAGGCCCGTTTTCGCGTGAACATTTTTTCTCAGTCGGGTAATTATTCCATTGTTTTGAGGAAATTGGAGTCGAAAATACCAACAATTCGAGATCTCAACCTTCCGGATACGTTCTATGAAATTGCCAAAGATATCAATGGGATCGTTTTTGTTACAGGGGCTACCGGTTCGGGGAAGTCCACCTCCCTGGCAGCTATTTTAGAAGAGATCAACGAGGCCAGGAGCGTACATGTAGTTACACTGGAGGATCCAATCGAATACCAGCATCCGCACAAAAAAGCCACCTTCAATCAGCGTGAACTGGGAGCCGATTTCGACAGTTATGCCAATGGTCTCAGGGCTGCCTTGCGTCAGGCACCAAAGGTCATTCTGGTTGGGGAAATGCGTGATCGAGATACCGTTGAGATCGGACTGAATGCTGCAGAAACGGGACATTTAGTATTGACCACCCTCCACACTGTCGATGCCGGCCAAACTATCAACCGTATCCTGGGTATGTTTCCCAATGAAGAAGAGAAGCAGATCCGCATTCGCCTGGCTGATACCATCCGATGGGTTGTCGGCCAGCGCTTGTTACCGAAAATCGGTGGGGGGCGTGTGGCTGCTTTTGAGATTCTGGGCACCAATTTGCGAGTTAAGGGCTCCATTTTGAACGGCGAGTCCGAGGGAAAGACCTTTTATGAAATTATGCAGACGGGACGTCCGTTTGGTATGACCACCTTCGATGACTTCATTGTTGAATTGTACGAACAAAACCTGATTACGCAAGAGACAGCCATGGCCTATGCTTCTCATAAGGGTGTCGCCAGTCGAGGCATCGACAACGTAAAAAGCGCTCGTGGTGAGGCCACCACCGATATTGAAAACCTAGAGATTGACCGCGGCTACGATAAGGCCTGATTGTTGTCAAAGGATCGTCCCCACGACGGAAAGGATCGGAAAAGTGTCATGGATATCACATGTGAAAGCTGTCAAAGCAAGTTCAGGATTGCCGATGAAAAGCTTCCGAAAAATAAGACGGCATTCTTAACATGTCCCAAATGCCGGAACCGCATCAGCGTGCAACCTGCGGCAAAAACAGCGGATGAGAATGAATCTGAGCCAATAGGGGAAGATTTCTTTTCGTTTGACGAGGAAGAAACAGATAGCTATGATGCGTCCGACAAGCCATTTGATTTTGTAGAAGAAGAAGGGAAAACGGCGCTTTTATGCGAACCCGATCCCATGATAAAAAAGGCGGTCACACCGGTTCTGGAAGTCCTCGAATACCATGTTACGGAGGTTGACAACAGTCGTGATGCGCTAAAGAACATGCGTTATCACAATTATGATCTCATTGTGGTCAACGAATATTTTGACGCCTCCGATCCTGATGCCAACGGGGTTTTGATTTATATGGAGCGTCTCAATATGGCCGTCCGCCGAAACATCTTTGTGACTATGATCACCAACCGTTTCCGTACCATGGATAATATGAAAGCGTTCCAGAAAAGTGTCAATATGATTGTAAATGTGGATAATATTTCCGATTTCGATAAAATTTTTAGGCGTGGAATGGCTGATTTCGGTATATTTTACCAAATTTATAAGGAATACGTATCTTAAGGTAAAGATGGAAAAACCAGGCAGATATACCTGTATGGAATACCGTCAGGAGATGACTTTACTGGGATTGAAACGGAGATTGGAAAATACCGACTTGGCGGATGGTGAAAAGGAGCAAATGGTGATAGATATCAAGGTGTTAGAAGCTGAAATGGGTATGGATTAGCTTCCTGTTCCCACCTGATTATAATTCTATTAAATCATTGCTGATGATCCTTAGCCCCTCCAATGTAAGGTCGGGCTCCACATGGTCGATGGTTTTGGCCACATCGGACATTAGTGGGGCCAATCCTCCCGTAGCTAAAACCATGGGGTCGTGATCCATTTGTGCCTTCATTCGTTCAACGATTCCATCCACTAAACCGGCATAGCCGAAAATGATCCCCGACTTGATACCGTCCGCCGTATTTTTTCCTACCACATTTTCCGGTTTTTCGAAAATCTCCACTCTCGGTAGCTTGGATGCCTCCCGAAATAACGCCTCGGATGCTATCATAATTCCCGGACTGATGGCACCGCCCAGGTACTCCCCTTTTACCGAAATGACATCAAAAGTGGTGGCTGTTCCAAAATCAATGACAATGAGGCTTTTTTTGTATTTATGATAAGCTGCAACGGAATTGACAATGCGATCAGCTCCGACCTCCAATGGATTATTCATCAAAATGGGCATGCGTGTATAGGATCGCGCATCTACCCATTTGGGTTCATGGCCTAGATATTTCCGGCAGAAGGAGTCGAGAATAGTAACCATTGGGGGGACGACGCAAGAGATGACGGTTTGTTCAATAATTGAGGCGTCTATGCCATCTGTGGCGAACAGGCTATTGGCGATGACGTTGAATTCGTCCTCCGTGGTCTTTCGTTCCGTGCGAATCCGCCAATTTTTGATCAGGGTCTTTTTTTGGTAGATTCCCATTACGGTATTGGTGTTTCCCACATCGATGACAAGTAACATAGCGATACCTCTGGTTTTCTTTTGAATGAATCTTAAATTGTCTACATTATCGATGAAGCAGCTTGTACAGTCAATGCCTGCTATTTAGCGATCTCTACCTTAAACTGTTCCGGATTGGCGTGAATCAGTGTCACCTGAACCGGAAGATGGATGGCGGCCCTTAATAGATGGGTCCCCGAAGAAAGACCCGTCAAATCGACGGTAACTGTAATCACCCGATCTGTTTCCGCTGCTTTAACAATTGTTTCCGGGCCGGTGAGGGTCAGGTCAATTGTTTCGGGATGAATTGTGTAATCGATATCCAATCCTTTTCCCAGAACAGGTAGTTTCTCAAACACCCGGGTGATAATACGCTCGCTTACATTGATCTTTGCCACCACAATCCGGGTGGATGTGGTTACCCCAATGGTTTCTGGAAGATCCAGGGGGACCTCTTTTTTAAAGGACTCTGAAGCTGTTTCCAGGTCGATGGGCTGTGTTTTCACCGTATCGATTTTTTCTAGTTTGGATGCAGACCCTTTGATGACGATGTGATCCGGTTTCAAGGATACACCTGTAACGGCATAGCCTGGCGCCGGTTTCCCTTTCAGAACGGCGATAACATCAACCCGTTTTGCGAAAGGCGGTGTTTCCAGTGTGATTGTCAGAGATGGTGTCAATAGTTTTGTCAGAACAACACTATTGGGAAGTTTTATGTCTGACGAGGAAAGAACGACAATATGTGTGCCTTTACTCAGACCGGACAGATCCAGTTGACAACCGACTGTTCTTGTGTCGAGTTGTTTTAGGGCGGAAGGTGAGCCGGAAACCACCAGTTTTACGGAATGCTGCGATGTGTCGGCTAACAAAAGGTTTTCTGAAAGGTTGATGGTCGCTGGTACAATCAGTTCCTTTTCCTGTCTATAGTTTTTTAAAAACAAAACCACGGTTGCCGTACCTAATAGCAGAAAAAGGGCTAACAATAGAACCCGGGTGCCGCATGAACGTTTTTTTGTAGGGATGGATCCGGTCATGGCGTTCATATTATGCGGATGAGATGGCATCAATAACCGAAAGCGTAGTTTTGGTGCGGGCCACGTCATGAACCCGAACGATATGGGCGCCGTTCATCGCTGCAGCTGCTATGGCGGCCTGGGTCCCTTGGGCCACATCTTCGGAAAGCGGGTTGATGTCTCTTTCACCAGAGCTTTTTACAAGCCGGCGAATAAACATTTTACGTGACGCACCGACCAGCAACGGCGATTTAAGTTCCAGAAACCTGTTCAGTTCACCGATGATTTCAAGGTTATGCGCCGCTGTTTTTCCGAACCCGATTCCAGGGTCGATAAGTATCGAGGATCGCTGAACACCAGCAGCCACCGCCTGCCTCATCGCTTCGGTTAGAAATGCCATAATGTCGACGATGACATCGTCGTAGACCGGATCTGCCTGCATGGTTTTGGGCGTGCCCTTCATATGCATCAGGATCAGTGGTACGCGGCATTTAGCGGCTGTGGCAGCCATGTTGGGATCTACTCGCAGTGCACTGACATCGTTGATGATCGTTGCACCGGCGGCTACAGCCTTTTGGGCGACCAATGCTTTCATTGTATCAATGGATATGGGAACCTCAATACGATTGACAAGTTGCTCGATTACCGGAATGACACGGTCCAATTCTTCAGATTCACTCACCGGGTTGGAGAATGGGCGGGTGGATTCTCCGCCGATGTCAAGAATATCAGCTCCCTCTTCGACTAACTGCAGGGCCTGTTTTACGGCCTGGTCGGTCGAAAAGAAAAGACCGCCATCTGAAAAAGAATCGGGGGTGACGTTGACAATACCCATTATTTTAGTACGCTGCCCTAGTTCCAACGTTCTTGATCCGCATTTGAGGAGTGTTGTATGCATTGTTTTATTCATCCGGAGTGGCATCTGGTGCCGGTTGTTTCTCCGAGCTTCCTTGGTTATCGGATTTAGACTTGTCCTTCGGTTTCTCTTTTTGTGCCTCTTCCTTTTGCGGTTTTTCCCTATGTGGCTCTTCTTTGTCAGCATGTGTTTTCGGCAATTGGATGTCCGGCCTGACCTGACGGATGATTTCATCCATTTCAGCACCGAGGATGGTCTCTTTTTCCAAAAGTTGCTCGGCCAGTTTATGGAGAACATCGAGGTGATTGGTCAAAACAGACCTGGCGCGTTCATAGGATCGCGTGACTAAATTTTTGACTTCCTTGTCAATTTTTTTTGCCGTTTCTTCCGAATAGTCACGATGTTGGGCGATCTCTCTGCCCAAAAAGACCTGTTCTTCATCTTTGGCAAAAAAGAGTGGCCCCAGTTCACTCATTCCCCAACTTCGGACCATTTGCTGGGCCAGCTCCGTCGCCTTCTTGATGTCGTTGGAAGCACCGGTGCTTATGCGATTGAAAACGATCTCTTCGGCCACTCGACCACCGAAAGCTATGGACAGTTCGGCTTCCAATTGGTCCTTGTAGCGAAACTCCCGCTCTTCCGGCAAAAACCAGGTTATACCAGCGGCTCTCCCTCTGGGGATGATGGTGATTTTATTGACGACATCGGTGCCGGGAATTAATCGTGCCACCAAGGCATGTCCCCCCTCATGGTAGGCTGTGGTCAACCGGTCCTCTTCCTTGATGACCTTGGATTTTCTCTCCAGTCCCATGTATACCTTATCTTTTGACTCCTCGAAATCCATCATATCCAAACGTTCTTTGTCTCGTTTGGCGGCCAACAGTGCCGCTTCATTGACTAAGTTTTCCAGATCCGCCCCCGAAAAACCCGGTGTTCCTTTTGCGATGACCATAGGATCGACGTCAGAGGCAATAGGTGTTCGTTTCATGTGCACACGAAGGATTTTTTCCCGACCTCTAATATCTGGAAGTGAAACCACAACCTGGCGGTCGAAACGGCCCGGGCGAAGAAGTGCCGGATCCAATACATCGGGGCGGTTGGTGGCGGAAATAAGAATAACCCCTTCATTGGATTCGAATCCGTCCATCTCTACCAGAAGCTGGTTTAGGGTTTGTTCGCGTTCGTCGTGCCCACCACCTAAGCCTGCGCCTCGATGTCGTCCGACGGCATCGATTTCGTCGATAAAAATGATGCAGGGAGCATTTTTTTTCCCCTGGACGAATAGATCCCTTACCCGTGAAGCACCGACACCAACGAACATTTCTACGAAATCAGAACCGCTGATGTTGAAGAACGGGACATCGGCCTCACCGGCGATGGCCCTGCCAAGAAGGGTCTTGCCGGTACCTGGAGGTCCCATAAGTAAAACACCCTTGGGGATTCGTCCCCCCAATCGGGTGAATTTTTTCGGATCCCTCAAAAAATCTACGATTTCTCCCAGCTCTTCCTTAGCTTCATCGATTCCGGCTACATCATCGAAGGTGACCTTTTCCTGTTGGTCGGAGGAAAGACGTGCCCGGCTTTTTCCGAAAGACATAGCTTTACCGCCACCGCTTTGCATCTGGCGCATGAAAAAGACCCAGACACCAATGAGGACAATCATCGGAAACCAGGAAACCAGTACGGACATGTACCACGGAGATTCGGCAGGAGGTTTGGCGGTGATGGCAACCCCTTTGTCCTTCAATCTTTGAATTAGTGCTGGGTCATGGGGTGCGTAAATTTTAAAATTGCTTCGGTTGAGATCAGTAACTCGTATTTCCTGGCCTTGGATGATAACTTCGGCCACTCGATCAGCCTCTACCATGGATAGAAATTCTGAGTAGCTGATTTCGTTTTGCGTTAACTGCTGTTGACTGAACAGGTTATAGAGCATTACCATCATCAGCGTGATGACCAACCACAGGGCCATATTCTTGTAAAATGGATTCAAAAGAGCTTTCCTCCTGAAAATTAAATTGGATAACCAAAGCGGTTTGACAATTCTGTTAAAAAGATATTAACCATTATTATATGTCAAGCAAGAAATATTCAACACATAGAACATCGTATGTGTTTTCCGTTACTTTGGCGTACTCATCCATGCGCTGTCCTACCAGCCAGATAATTCTTTGCTGGTCTGCCAAAACCGGTGTTACGGCACGAATGACCCGCGGAATCCGGTGATCGATAAAATATTTTTTAATCTTTTGAGATCCGCCTGCACCCAGTGGTGTGAACCGATCACCTGGAACCGGGAGGCGTAATCGTAGCGGGAAGTGCAGCTTCTTGACATCAAAATAGGCTTGATGCGAACGGACGGCTGACCAGTTCGGAAGCTTGTGGGGTTGGTGGCGAAAAAACCGTAGACTGGTTCCCATTTCCTCATTTTTAAAAACCTGAGGTAACGGGTAAGGAATGATCGCTTCCGGCGGAGACTTCTTTTTTTCTAATGCGTTGGAGGTAATCCGGGTGCTTTCCTCCGTTATCTGAAAGACCAGCTGTTGATTGGTTCGCAGTACCCGAATGCCATCAGGAAGATGGCATGTCTTTTCTCCGCTACCGCCGGCCAGCAGGTTCATCGTGGACTGTATGTGGGAGAATGTGATTCGCCGTAAAGTGCCTGTGAGATTTTTCAGGGCCATGCGGACCAACCGTCGAGTCAAGGCGGATGGAGTTAGACGCAGGGAATCGATCGAGAGAGCGATGGCACCTCTTGGCGCGGCGACCCTAACCTTTTTAAATTCCGCCAATACAATCTGATCAAGCCACTTTTCCTCAGCACGTGTCACATCGGCCAACCGGTTCAGGTGATCGGTGATTCGCGGGTTGTATTCAGTGGCCAGCAGAGGAATCAGTCGCTTTCGAACTCGGTTTCGCATGAATGTGAGGTCATCGTTGGAGGCGTCTGTTACACTGACAATTCCCTCCTTTCTAACAAACTCTTCGATCTGCAAACGGTTGGCATTGATCAATGGACGGATGATTCGTTTTTCTCTAACGGGAGCGATACCTGAGAGCCCACGAGGGCCGGCTCCGCGAAGCAGTGCCATGAGCACCTGTTCCGCGTTATCATCCATGTGATGCCCAAGGGCCAGCTTGTTGTACCCGTCCGCAAGCATTATTTTATTGAAAAAGGCATAGCGGATCCGATGCGCCGCATCCTCCAGTGAGAGTCCAAGTTTTTTTTTTACCTTCATGACATTAGCAGAACCCAGGTGATAGGGGATACCCAGATTTTGTGCTGCTTGGCGCACAACTTCGGCATCTCTGTCTGCCGAAACCCCTCTTAGGCAGTGGTTCAAATGGGCGACACCCAACTGTAGTTTCAAGGGGGGCGATAGACGGTGTAACAAGTAAAGCAGCGCCATGGAGTCCGGTCCGCCGGAAACCCCAATAAGTATGCGCTCTCCCGGTGCGACCATACTAAAAACATCCAATGTTCTGGTTACTGTGAGCAAAAGACCAGTGTCGTCAGATCGTCGATGAACATTCAGCATGCCTCATTTTAGTCAAAAGAGGAATAAAATAACAATGGTTAAAAAAAATTTGGCATAAAGTGGCCTAAAGTAACAACTTCCCTCTTGAAAGGCTGTTACGGTTATATTATAGGTTTGTCGGTTGTGCTAGGCGGGGAGCCAGCGGTGCCCTTTACCCGAAATCCGCTTTATGCGGGGCTGAATTCCCCTTTTAGGGTTAATCTCGATTAAATCAAGTCATGTTGACCGGCCGCCATGCAACAGACGGTCTCGAACCTCGTCAGGTCCGGAAGGAAGCAGCGATAAGGGATGCGGTTTGTGTCGTGGATCGATCCCGGTCAGACGATGGCACTGATTTTTCGAATTTGCTCGATGGGGGGTGCACAACCATCTCACACCTAAGTTTTTTTCAAAAGTCGCGTCAACTTACCAAAATTACAATTAATTACAATTAATTGCCATTGTTTTTGTTCGGCAGGATGAGTGCTTGACAAGCCACCATCTGGTCTTATTTTTTATCAAATTTATGAGCCCGGTCGCTACCAACAGCATAAATATCAGGTGGTTCGAACTGATCGGAAGCCAGTCTACGAAGATTACACAATAAAGAAAACCAGGAGACAAAGGGGCCGATGGCAAAATCGAAGAGAATCGTGATTGAAGACGAGGACGAAAAAATTCCACAAGAGCCTTTGGAATCGCCACCTGATCATGAAGAAGAGATCGGGGAGCAGTTGCAAGCTTCCGATCCGGTAAAGGATTTTGAAGAGAAGCTGGCCGAGGCACAAAAAGAAGCGGATGAGAACCGTGAACGAATGCTTCGAATGGCTGCCGAACTTGAAAATTTTAAAAAGCGATCTGCTCGTGATCAGGAGGATCTAAAGAAATATGCGACGGAGAACCTCATTCGGCAGTTACTTACCGTGGTAGACAACCTGGAGCGGGCTGTTGATTCGGCTTCCTCGGAAGGTGAAAACGAGCAGAGTGTGGTGGACGGTGTTGCGCTGACCTTAAATGAGATTATGAAGATTCTGGAAAGGCACTATGTAAAACCCATACAGGCATTGGGTGAACCTTTCGATCCCGCTTTCCATCAGGCCATGTCTCAAGAAGAGAAAGCAGAACAACCTCCCAACACAGTTGTTCAGGAATACCAGAAGGGATACCTGATTCATGACCGTCTTCTTCGCCCATCAATGGTAGTGGTTTCAAAAGCTGTTTCAAATGGGCAATCGCCAGATAACACAATCGATACAAGCGCTTAATTTAATCTAAATATTATTCAAATGAATGTTGAAGGTAAGGAGGGACTTTAGATGGGCAAGATTATAGGAATCGATCTCGGAACCACCAATTCCTGTGTGGCCGTTATGGAAGGTGGAGATGCCAATGTGATTACCAATGCGGAAGGCGGTCGTACGACGCCTTCCATCGTGGCTGTCAGTGAAAGCGGCGAAAGGACGGTAGGCCAGGTTGCCAAACGGCAGGCTATCACCAACCCTGAAAATACGGTTTTTGCCGTCAAGCGGCTGATCGGCCGGAAGTTCTCATCCCCTGAGGTTCAAAAGGATAAAACGATTCTTCCTTACCATGTAAAAGAGGCCGAAAACGGTGATGTTCGTATCGACATGCGGGGCAAGCTGCACAGTCCGGCCGAAATCTCTTCTTTCATTCTCGCTCATATTAAAAAAGTACGCCGAAGATTATCTGGGCGAGACGGTAACCGATGCGGTAATCACCGTTCCGGCCTACTTTAATGACAGCCAGCGCCAGTCCACCAAAGATGCAGGAAAGATTGCCGGGTTGAATGTCCTTCGGATCATCAACGAGCCAACGGCGGCCTCTTTGGCCTATGGCCTTGATAAGCGAAGTGAAGAAAAAATCGCTGTATTTGACCTTGGAGGAGGGACCTTTGATATTTCCATCCTTGAGATCGGAGAAGGGGTTTTTGAGGTCAAGGCGACCAATGGTGACACCCACCTGGGTGGTGAGGATTTCGATCTGCGAATCATCGATTTCCTGGCAGATGAGTTCAAAAGGGACCAGGGTATCGATTTAAGAAACGATAAGATGGCGTTGCAGCGGCTCAAAGAGGCGGCCGAAAAGGCCAAGATGGAACTCTCCTCCTCCATGGAAACCGATGTAAACCTTCCGTTTATTACTGCCGACGCCAGTGGTCCCAAGCATTTGAATGTTAAAATCACGAGGGCGAAACTGGAAGGGCTGGTTGCCGATTTACTGGAAAAACTTGAGTTGCCTTGCCGTACCGCAATGAAAGATGCCGGTCTTTCTCCCGGTGAGATCAACGAAGTCATCCTTGTGGGTGGTATGATCCGCATGCCGGCCGTGCATAACAAGGTAAAAGAAATTTTTGGCAAAGAGCCCCACAAAGGGGTAAATCCCGATGAAGTGGTGGCCTTGGGTGCGGCAATCCAAGGTGGCGTACTCAAAGGGGATGTGAAAGACGTACTTCTCTTGGATGTTACACCGCTCTCATTGGGGATTGAAACACTCGGTGGTGTGATGACACGCCTGATCGAGAAGAATACCACAATTCCCACACGCAAAAGCCAGGTCTTTTCAACGGCGGCGGACAGTCAGCCGGCGGTTTCCATCCATGTTCTTCAAGGTGAGCGGGAGATGGCCACAACCAACAAGACGCTTGGACGTTTTGAACTGGTCGGTATTCCGCCGGCTCCTAGAGGAATCCCCCAGATTGAGGTGACGTTCGACATTGATGCCAATGGCATCGTCAATGTTTCGGCCAAAGATACTGCAACGGGTAAAGAGCAGTCCATTCAAATTACTGCTTCCAGCGGTCTTTCCAAGGAGGAGATCGACAAGCTGGTCAGGGACGCAGAGTTGCACGCCGATGAGGACAAAAAGAAGCGGGAACTCGTGGAAGCTAGAAACCATGCCGATACACTGATCTATACCAATGAAAAATCCTTGAATGATTTGGGCGATAAGGTGGATGATGAAACCCGCAGCAAGATCGAAACTGCTTCCACCACCTTGAAAAAGGCGATGGAAGGTGATGATATTAAGGAAATACAGCGCCTGAGCGAAGAGCTTACACAGGCGTCCCACAAGGTTGCCGAGGCAATGTACAAGCAGGCGTCTGAAGCAGGTGCTGCCGGACAGGGGCCGGATGCTGGATCAGATGCGGGCGGCGGACAGTCAGCCGGCGGCGCAGATGATGATGTGGTGGATGCCGATTTTGAAGAGGTGAAGGATAAGAAGGAATAAGGGCTTAAAGGGTTCAAGTATTCAATGCTTCAAGGGGTCGAGGTTGCCACTCGGCCCCTTTTTTTTCTTAAACATCGAACGGTGAATGTCGAATAATGAGCCCGCTTCGCTCCGTATTCACTGTTAACAGGTATATCAACGGATTCCCTCATCTTTCCTGAAACTTTCCTCCTGCCCACCGTATTGTTTGCGCAGCTTCGGTTTCTCAATCTTACCGGTTGGATTCCGGGGCACATCGCCGAATAGAATTTTTCTTGGGCGTTTATAACGTGCCAGAGCACCGCAAAAATTTTCCACCTCAGTTTTTGTCAGTTCGTTTCCAGGTTTGACTTTGATGATGGCCGCGGCAATTTCTCCCAGCCGCATGCTTGGTAGGCCGATTACAGCTACATCCTGGATTTTTGGATGTCCCATGAGAAAATCCTCGATCTCCACAGGGTAGATATTTTCACCTCCTGTGATGACAACATCCTTTTTCCTGTCCACTAACCATATAAACCCCTCTTTATCCTGTTTCGCTACATCGCCGGTCAGTAGCCAGCCGTCGACGATGGTTGCCGCCGATGCTTCCGGGTTTTTGTAATATTCTTTCATAACGCCTGGGCCTTTGATAATCAATTCGCCGGGGTTGTCTTGGGGGACAGGCATCATTTGATCGTCAACGATTTGAAACTCCCAGTCAAAACCTGGGACGCCGATGGCGCCGACTTTGTGCATGTTTTCCATCCCAAGGTGGACGCAGCCTGGACCAGTGCTTTCCGTAAGGCCGTAGTTGGTATCGTATTGGTGGTTGGGGAATATTTTCTTCCATTGTTTGATCAGGCTTGAAGGAACCGGCTGGGCGCCGATATGCATGAGACGCCACTGTTCCAACTGGTAGTTCTTCAACCTCAGTTCACCGCTTTGAATAGCGAGTAGGAGATCCATGGCCCAGGGAACCAGCAACCAGACAATGGTCACTTTCTCTTCGGATACGGCCTCGATGATCCATCGAGGTTCAATCCCTTTTAGAATGACCGCTTTGGCACCTACGACAAAATTGCCGAACCAGTGCATTTTCGCCCCTGTATGATACAATGGGGGGATACAAAGGAAATTGTCCGTATGAATTTGATTGTGGTGACGATTTTCCACATAGCATGCGTGCTCCAGATTCCTGTGGGTAAGTAGCGTTGCCTTGGGAGATCCTGTCGTACCGGATGTGAAGTAAAGGGCTGCATCGTCGTTTATGTTGATGGGTATTTGAGGATCAGCGGGCCGATGTTCCGAAATCCAGGCATCCATCGATTCAGCCCATTCAGGCCGCTGTTCTTCGGGACCGGAGAAAACAAATGTTTTCACATGATCTTCGATTTCAGCCCTAATTTTGGACACGCGTTCAATGAACTCTTCACCAAATATAAAAACTTTTGCCTCGGCAGTACGTGTACAATTGGCAATGGTCTTGGCGACAAACCTAAAATTGAGGGGAACCGCCCATGCACCGGTTCGTAATATCCCGAAATAGGCAGGAAGCCATTGAATTCCGTTCATCATCAAATGTATGACACGATCCCCTTTTTTAATGCCCCTTGCAATAAGCGCCTGGGCGATGGCGTTGGTATGATCGTCGAAGGTTTGCCAGGTAATTTCGACTCGACGGCTCTTCTCAGGCTCCCTCTCGATGAGAGCAGTTTCCGGGCCATACATTCGAGCATTTCTGGCCAGGATTTCAGTAATCAGCATGAAGGTCTTCCTAACTTTAAAGTAGTGAGGTTCGGATAACGTTTTTGGCAAACACCCATTTGTTGGTGTTGTTATTCAAAAATAACCATTTGTGGATGGGCATCCGAATTATAAATGATATCAAAATGCCGTCTAAGGGTCAAGACAGCGATAAGCTTGCCCAAGATGGCCAAATCAGTTATCAATTCTTTACCCACATAAATTGTAAAGAGGTGGCCATGCTCATTTTTGATGGTACTTACAGGCTTGAGCGAGACGAAGATCCCGGCATAAAACCCGTGCA
>DAOWNV010000115.1 GCA_030642405.1 Desulfosarcina sp. | reverse complement strand
GCTCTCCTATCGAAATGGGCAAATGGCTAAAAGACTATACTGTTTCGACGTCCAACCTGTTAACATTCGTTTCGACCCCCTTGAATCCGATGGGATTTTTCGTGTCGACCATCTTCAATTTGTAAAAGTGCCGCGTTGGTTTGTCGTCAAGCGGATGATTCGAAAGATCCAATCGACACAAAAGGAATTTTTGGGAGAAAGTGAGTCCGGGATTCGGGCGGAATTGAAACAGCAAGCGCGAGATGACGGCATTTCATTTATGGATGCGACCCACCGATTGTATGCTCAATACTTCCAATCCTCTTCAAAAAACTATGTACAATGGATAACTCTTGTTGAAAGGCCGCTCTTTAGAGGGGGTAACACCATTGTGGAACAAATTACGGCTTTTCCCCAAACGCCTCTGATTTCCGTGATTGTTCCCGTTTACAATACGAAAGAGCCTTATTTACGACGATGCATCGAATCGGTAATCAACCAGTCCTATGCCCATTGGGAGCTTTGCATTGCCGATGATGCGTCCACGGATGATGCGGTTACCGGGATACTGAAATCCTATGCCGGGGAAGACGACCGCATAAAAATCGTTTTCAGGGAGAAAAACGGTCATATCAGTGCTGCGTCCAACAGCGCATTGGCACTGGCTGCCGGAGACTATGTTGCATTGCTCGATCATGATGATGAGCTGGCTGAACACGCACTTTTTTTCGTGGCCAAAACCATCAATGACCATCCCCAGGCTGCAATCATTTACAGTGACGAGGACAAAATTGATGACGAAGGCCAACGGAAAGACCCTCATTTTAAATCCAATTGGAACCCGGACCTGTTGTTATCCCAAAATTATGTTTCCCACCTGGGCGTATACCGCAGGGACCTGGTCAATAGCGTAGGTGGTTTCAGAGAAGGTGTGGAGGGCAGTCAGGACTACGATTTGCTGCTCAGATGTATTGCCCGATCCAGGGATGAAGAGATTGTTCATATTCCCCATGTTCTGTACCACTGGCGGGTTGTGGAAGGGTCGACGGCTCAGGCGGCCGATGAAAAGTTTTATACGACAACTGCCGGTATCGAGGCGCTCGAACACTATGTCCGCCTTAAAGAAATAGACGCCCGGGTGGAAAGTGGTCCTGTTCCCAATACCTACCGCTTGATATATCCGGTTCCTGATCCGGCGCCTCTGATTTCTTTGCTTATTCCGACGCGGGATGAATGTGAGATCTTGGCGCGATGCATTTCAAGTATTGTAGACAAAACAACCTATTCCAACTATGAGATTCTGATTCTTGACAATCAGAGCCGGGATCCCGAGACACTGGATTACCTGTTTTCGATTCAGCAAAAAGAGAATATCCGGGTAATCCCCTATGATTACCCATTCAATTTTTCCGCCATCAACAATTTTGGCGCCAGGCAGGCAAAAGGGGAGGTCCTTGGTCTGGTCAATAATGATGTGGAAGTGATTTCCCCGGATTGGCTTACAGAAATGGTATCCCATACCATCCGGCCGGGAACGGGATGCGTAGGGGCAAAATTATATTACCCGGACGGGCGTATTCAGCATGCCGGAGTGATTTTGGGAATCGGCGGTGTGGCCGGACATTCCCATAAGTATTTTCAAAAATCAAGTTATGGATATTTCAGCAGGCTGCTTCTCACACAGAATGTTTCAGCTGTTACCGCAGCATGCTTATTAGTCCGAAAAAGAATCTTTGATCAAGTCAACGGGCTGGATGAAAAGAATCTGGCCATTGCTTTTAATGATGTTGACTTTTGTCTAAAAGTGCGAGAGGCGGGGTATCGAAATGTGTGGACCCCTTATGCGGAGCTTATTCATCACGAATCCATCAGTCGCGGCGGTGAGGATTCAGCGGAAAAGATAGACCGATTCAATCGCGAAACCCAATATATGAAGCGCAAATGGAAGAATGTTTTGTCGCAGGATCCTTATTATAGTCCGCATTTGTCGAGGGAAAAGGAAGATTTTTCCATAGGATAGCCCATTGTTGCCAATGATTTTCATCCATATTCCCAAAACCGCCGGAACCAGTTTCAGGCTCGGGGCAAGCAACTATTTTGGCCCGAAACATGAGTTAAAAGATTACGGGGAAGACGTTAAAGCCACCTCACCTTTGGTTAAACAATATATTTACGAATTGAACGATTACGAAACATTCAGAAAAGAGGTTGATACCCAAAACATCAAATTTGTTACCGGCCACTTTCCATCCGGAAAATATTTGCCGTATTTTGATACAGGAACGTTTGTTACTTTTGTACGTGATCCTGTTCAACGGATTGTCTCTGAATATAAACACGCGGTTCGTATGAACGGATTTGACGATTCGCTTAAATCATTTTCCCGGCGCTCTCATCAAATGAATCGTCAATGGAAGTTTCTTAAAGAGGTCGGTATTGAAAATATGGCCTTTGTGGGCCTCACGGAACAGTATGAAAGATCTATTGCTGCGATCAACGCAATGTTTAATACCAACATCCCGATTTTGGAAAAAAATGTCAGCAAGCAACAAGTAGATGTGTTCCATCCTGTAGATCCGGAGGACGCTGACCTGATCATGGCTTTGAACAGCGCGGATATGGAAATTTACGCAAAGGCCAAAGAGCGTTTCAGTAAACACAGTCAACAACACCAATTGCTTGCCCAAAAAGATCGCTTTTTAGCAAACGTGGGCGGCGTAAGGGATGGGAAAATTTTTGGATGGGTTGTTAACCAGACACGAGAAGTCCCTGTAGAGATTTCCATCTTTGTTAATGATAAGCTTGCGGGGCACACTTTGGCCAATCGCTATCGACCCGATTTGAAAGAAGCAGGGATTAAACGAAATGGGTGCGGCGGCGTTCTTTTCGACATAGACCAAAACACTGTTACCAAAGGGGATACCATTGAATTTCGTATCAAAGAGACACAGCAGGTTTTGGGGAGAACAAAGCTCACAGGTTAAAAAATTGTAATGTTAAAAGGCTCAAAGAGAGGATTCAACGGTTTAAACTTTAGTTCTCTGCGCTATCTGTTATACGTACATGAAACCGGTACTATTTTATTCTGGCTCCTGTATTCTGTCCGGTTCTTGTTTGCTCTGAACCCTAAACCAATTAATTTGCGGTTATGCCATTGAGTACAAACCCATTAGTCAACACCGGTATTCACATCATTAACCAGGACGGTATTTTACCGGAACAATTACCAAAGAACATCATTGTATCCGGAATAGCACGAAGCGGGACATCCCTGGTTGCCGGTGCGCTCTCCAAGCTGGGTGTTTTCATGGGAAACAAAGCTTACCCACCTGTTTTCGAGGATGTAGAACTGAGCGACACCCTGGAGAAAAAAGACCTTGTTGCTGCGCAGGCAATGATTGAGCGGTATAACGAAAAACATCCCATCTGGGGATGGAAACGACCCTCGTCCGTCGGGTATTTGGATACTGTGAACAGCATTTTTCCCAATCCGGTATACATATTTATTTTTAAAGATATTTTTTCCATTGCCAAGAGAAATCAGATATCGATGAAATTTGATCTGGTTTCAAATATGCGGAGCACGCACCAACAGTATGGAAAGCTCCTTACATTTATTGAGATGTATCATCCACAGGCAATGATGGTTTCCTACGATAAAGCCTTGATGAACAGAAAGCTTTTTGTCCAATCGCTGTGTGATTTCATCAAAATAGTCCCATTGAAAGACCAGTTCCATAGCGCCGTTGAATTTATCCGACCCAACCCTGCCGACTACCTGGATGCATCAAGGGTTACCAAGGCAAAGGGGCGGGTTGGACGTATGGAGGAATTGTTTGTTGCCGGCTGGGCAACAGCCGTTCACAATAAAAACCCGATCAAAGTCGAATTGTTTGTGAATGAGAAAAAAGTTGCTGTTACCAAGGCAGATCTATTTCGAAAAGATTTGATGGAAAAGGGAATTCATCCCAAGGGAAGAGTCGGTTTTCGATTTGATTTGACCGAAGATCAAAAGCTAAAAAAAGATGATGTCGTTCGTGTCCGTGCAGAAAATGAGGTGAAGGATTTGCAGAATTGCCCCAAGGTGTTTGAAGGGGTGGGGACAATAGAAAAAGACAAAGAAAATTGAATTTTGTTTTTTGTTTAAGCTTTGACTTTTGGATTTTGAAAATTTAACTATCTTTTGGGGTGTTTATGACAAAAAAACGTGCATTAATCACAGGTGTTACAGGGCAAGACGGCGCCTATCTTGCTGAGTTGCTCTTGGATAAGGGATACGAGGTTCATGGTATAAAAAGGAGAACCTCCCTGTTTAATACGGACAGGATCGATCACCTTTACCAGGATCCCCATGAGGTAGAACGACGGTTTATCCTCCATTACGGTGACCTCACAGATGCACCAAGCCTGATTCACGTGATCGCCAAAATCAGGCCCCATGAAATCTACAATTTGGCGGCTCAGTCCCACGTCGCTGTCTCTTTCGAAGAACCGGAATACACGGCTAACGCTGATGGTATCGGAGCGCTCCGGATCCTTGAAGCGATTCGTATGCTGGGGTTGCAGAATAAAACCAAATTCTACCAGGCCTCTACGTCGGAGCTCTATGGGTTGGTGCAGGAGGTTCCCCAAACCGAAAAAACACCCTTTTATCCTCGGTCTCCCTATGCCGTAGCCAAGCTTTATGCCTACTGGATTACGGTAAACTACAGAGAGGCCTACGGCATTTATGCTTGCAACGGCATACTGTTCAATCATGAATCCCCCGTTCGGGGAGAAACCTTTGTCACTCGAAAAATTACCCGTGCCCTGGCACGAATCAAAATGGGGCTTCAAGATCATCTTTACATCGGTAACCTTAATGCCAAACGGGATTGGGGACATGCCAAAGATTACGTTGAGATGCAATGGCTCATGCTTCAGCAGGAAGAGGCGGAAGATTTTGTGATTGCAACCGGGGAGCAGCACAGCGTCAGGGAATTTATTTCGATTGCCGCAGAACAGTTGGATATGGCCATTGGCTGGCAGGGCTCCGGTGTGGATGAAAAAGGAGTTGATGAAAAGGGGAGATGCATTGTAAAGGTAGACCCCCGCTATTTCCGGCCTACCGAGGTGGAAACCCTGTTGGGTGATGCGTCCAAAGCCAGGGAAAAATTAGGATGGGTGCCTCAAATTACATTCCAGGATCTTGTTTCCGAAATGGTCAATGAAGATTTGAAAACCGCCAAGCGGGATGAATTGATGAAACGGCATGGGTACAATGTGTTGGATCACAATGAGTGAGGAGTTGGAAACGTCAGGAGACAGAAGACAAAACCCGGAAGGTTGGTTCGCTTTTGGCTCATTCGTTTACTGATGTTTAGCGCAACGGAAAAAATGAAACGATCTGAAATGGTGTTTTAATGAAAAAAAACAGCAAAATTTATGTCGCCGGGCACATGGGGCTGGTCGGATCCGCCTTCATGCGAATCCTGGAAGAGAATGGGTATACGAACATCGTTACCCGAACTCATACTGAACTGGATCTGTGCAATCAAGATTCGGTACACGCCTTTTTTCAGCGTGAGCGCCCGGAATACGTTTTCCTTGCAGCAGCCAAGGTTGGCGGGATATGGGCTAACAATGCCTTTCCGGCAGAGTTTATCTACAAGAATATCAGTATTCAGAACAACGTGATCCATTACGCTAAAAAGTTTGGAGTTCAACGTTTGCTTTTCCTGGGTTCTTCATGCATCTATCCACGGGAATGTCCGCAACCCATGAAGGAATCATTTTTATTGACCGGTTCACTGGAGGCAACCAATCGTCCCTATGCCGTAGCAAAAATATCCGGTATTGAAATGTGCTGGGCTTACAATCGGCAGTACGGTACCCAATATCTGGCGGTGATGCCAACCAATCTTTACGGTCCCAATGACAATTACGACCTGAAAAAATCTCATGTGTTGCCCGCCTTGATACGAAAAATTCATTTGGCAAAATTGGCTCAGACCGGTGATTTGGATGGGATTCGAAAAGATAGGGAGCTTCGGGGGGATATTCCATTGGATGTCCTTGAAACAATTGGCGTTTCCCAAGATTTCAAACGGTTGAATCCGGATCATGTACAACTTTCTGCATGGGGAACCGGATCACCGAAAAGGGAATTTTTGTATAGTGATGACATGGCCGGGGCCTGTCTGTTTTTAATGGAACTGCCCGATGGTACATTTAATAGATTGGTCAAGCCCGAATCGTTGCCGTTGATAAATATCGGGTGCGGAACCGACTTGACGATTCGGCAATTAGTTGAAAAAATACAAGATTCAATTAATTTTTCCGGTGAAATTTTATGGGATACGGATAAACCGGACGGTACACCACAAAAATTGCTTGATATCAGTAAATTGCGCTCATTGGGATGGCAGCCGGCGATTGACCTTGCCAAGGGGATTAAGCTGGCGTATGAGGATTATTTGGAATAATTCCATAACAATATGTAAAAAGATATAAAGCGGAAAACAAGATGAACGACAAAAAAATCGATTGCTTAATACTTACCGGTATGCACCAAAGCGGAATCTCGCCTCTGGTCCAATGTCTTACCCTCATGGGCGTTGACTTTGGTCAAAACCGTTTGAATAAGAATGCGGACGATGCTGTTGAATCAACAGCAATTGGCGATGTAACCATGGTGCATGACATTTTACTGAGAGACTTGGGATGCAGATGGGATATGGTTGGTGCATTGCCCGAAGATTGGTTGGACACAAAAGCTGCTGCACATGCAAAGAAGCGAATTGTTCATTTAATCGAGGACCAATTCCAAAACAACGGATTATGGGCCGTTGCCGATCCACGGTTGTGTCGCTTGTTGCCCCTGTGGAAACCTGTTTTACAGGAGAAGGGATTGAATCCTGGAATCATACTGACCATTCGCCATCCTTGGGAAGTTGCGCAATCCTTGAATAAAAATAGTGGGATGGATTTCAAGCAGAGCCATCTTCTTTGGTTGGCAATGAACAAAGAAGTTTTCGATTTCTGTCAGCAGTACGCATACATTGTGAATACTTTCGATCAGATGCTTGCCGACCCGGCGGCTATTCTTCGAGACATTGGAGAACAGTTTGGTTTGACATTCTCCAACCCCTTGCAACAACAGATTCACCATATTTTGGATGTGGTCAGGCCGGAATTCAAACACCATAATAGAAGAGGGGGTACACAATCCGATTCCAATGGGAAATCATATTCCTCCTTTGGCTTTATGATCAAATTAACAGTCACAGGGCTGCCTCAAAATTATTGGCTCAGGAATCTTCCGAGGATGCCGATGTCGACCGGATTGCTAAAGATGCAATGCCGACAAGGCTATACCCGGATACACTTCCCGGTCTCAATGAAAACATGGCTGTAGAACAACAATCCAGCCGGCAGGGAAATAAAATTTTCAACTCATTTTTGACATTGATCGGACAGTACGAGCGGGAGCAAAGAAACCTGGAACTGCAAAAAATGCAGCGGATTTTAAACCGGATTCGAGTGGCGGATACACTGTATGCCAGACTTTACTTGCCTGCTCCAGATAAGGAGGACAAATCGGATTTGGCCGACGTCCTTCTTGCAAAGAATGAATGGCAGAAAGTTCGGTTTTCCATTCCTCGAGCTGACTCATTGAAGACCGAAGCCCTCAATTTTGCGCCGCTGAACACCCGAGGTGTGGTTTCAATTTCTGCATTGAGCTTGGTGAATGCTGCTACCGATACGGTTTGCTGGCAAGCAGACTCGTCGGAGATGTTCAACACCATCAATCTTTCCAACGCAATACGGCTGCCTGGTGAGGAATCACTGGTTGTGATGACAATCACAGACAATGCCTTACTTACACTACCGATTTTATCCGACCTTCCGGATTGCCCCATGGCGTTTCAAGCATGGATAAAAGTGGATACGAGCCAGAAGATGGCTGTTTTGGCCTGGCAGAACCTGCAGAACCGAAAAAGCCGTTTGGAAACCAGACTTGTTGAAGCGGTGGCCGGCAAGAAGACGTTCCACACGCAATTGAAAGAAAAAGATCGAATTCTTGCTGAAAAAGAGAAGGCGTTG
>DAOWNV010000345.1 GCA_030642405.1 Desulfosarcina sp. | reverse complement strand
GGCTGCATGATGAATTTTGCCTGTTCGTAGAACTTGTAATCCCAGTTGGAATACAGGGGGTAGACATAACCATCGATGGTGCCCCTTTGCAGGCCGGTGTAAATCTCGGACCCCACCAACATGACCGGTGATGCTCCCATGCCTTTCACCGTTTCGGCGCCAATGCCACCGGGAGCCCGGATTTTTAGTCCGTCGAAGCCGCCCAGGGTGTCCACCTTATTACGGGTGGCTATCACGTTGGAGGCCATGAACTGCGGGCCCACCAAAATGGAGCCCTTTTCCTTGAAGGACTGTTGAAGCATGGATCCGACTTCAGTGTGGTAGAAAATGTCATAGATATTTTCCATGCTCTTAAACAAAAAAGGACTCAAAAATATCTGCCCCTCCGGGACATGGCCTGCATAATAGGAGGGGTAGGAGAGAAGGACATCAAACATCCCGACTTCGATAGCATCCAGTGCCTGTTTGGCCTTAGCCAAGGCGCCGGCCGAAAAACGCTGGAACTTGATAGCTCCCTTGGATTTTTTTTCAACTAAATCCAAGTACTCAAAAAGGCCCACAGTGGTAGTTTTGCTCATGGGTCCATAAACGGATTCAGCTTTCAGGTTAAAGACCTTGTCTGCGGCTTGCGAAGCCACAGGACTTAGCATAGCCAAGGTCAGCATGATGCAAAACACACCTGTCGTCAGTAAAATAAAACATTTTTTCATGATCTATTCTCCTTTTTTCTAAAAGTTTAGAGTTTGATGCTAAAGGGTCTGTTTTCCACGGCCACAATACCAGAACCCTGTCCGAGAATACAAAAAGCCACTTACTTAGTGCCTAAACGAAAACCTTGATATATGAACTACCCAACATCATTCATCAATTTTTAAAATGATAACTTGACCTAAGCGATTTTTTTCATTGCGCCCGAATATTTTTCAAAGTCATCAAAACCGATACCTTCTCCGGTACCCAAAACGATCCCAAGCGGATCCAGACGCGCCATGATCTCCAGTTGCTTCGCAGATGGCGCTTCCATTCGTTTGAGATCCGGCGATACTTTAAGCGGCCAGTTCACCATATTCTTGATCTGCTTCAGATTAGAGATATCATCGATCTCCGTGAGACACATCTCCTTGTCTTCACCTTGAAAGCGAAATATGGCCCGATCAGTCACCACCACCTTGGGTCCGCCGCCTCGCAGCCCGGCGCGAGCACGAGAATCGTAACCCTTCAAGTGGCCAGGGGAGGTCATGTAGTCAAGTTGATGTACAAAGTTATTGCTTTTTAGGCGTATAATGATGATAGTGCGGCCGCAGGAGCTTGCGATGTCATTGGCGCCTCCACTACCCGGCATGCGCACCTTGGGGCAGGCGTAATTGCCTTCGCCCAGGATTACGGTGCTGTTGAGGTTGCCGTAACGGTCAATTTGGGCTCCCCCCACTACGCCAACATCGATGTAACCCGCCTGCAAATCCCCGAGCATTCTCCACGTCTCCATACAGACCAAGGCGAAGTCAGATGTGGCCGAGTCGGTGATGGACCAAGGCATACGCCTAGATTGAGCGCCCACTGTGCCGCCTTCGAACAATATGGTTGAGTGGGTTGCATGGTCTTCGCGTGCAAGGGCCCCGGCTATGAGTGGTAAACCGATCCCAACCATAACAGTTTCACCGTCCCGAATTTCTCTGGCAGTACAAGCGGCCATTTGGTGCACTGACCGATATCTGTCTACATTCTGTTTCATTACTGCACCATCCCTTGCCGAAACCTTTTTTCAATGTCCACCAAGGCCTGTATACGATGCGCTCCAAGCTTTTCCAGATAGGCATTCTGATCCGGGCAGTCCCACACCCATTCCTGTAGCCAACTCAGAAAGCCTTCGCGGTTCCGAGAGCGATCCACGAAATCCTTTCGGAATGGCTGATCCATGCTGTAGTACCCATCAACCGGTTCGGGATGTGCGCCGTAAGGCACCTGCACCACCGCATCCACGCAGTAGTGGGGGATAGCGGTCATATTTGGATTTTTCCGGATTTCCGTTTCTTCAATCAACTCCTCGCATGTAATGATGGTTTTACGGGCCGCACGGCATAGGGTGGCGTCGTTCCACATATTGCCCAATATGACTGCGTTCCCCATCCGGTCGCAACGCTGTACATGGCAAAAAGCGACGTCGGGGTTGGATGCGGGCACCAACGCCACCGGCTCGCCCGTATAGGGATCGTCGATAATTTTGATGCGGGGATTGTGTCGGGGTATGTCCGAGTCCAACAGCGATTTAGAGGGCATAAAACCGACTCCCATTGAACCTGCCAGAAAGCGCAGAGAGGCCGTGTACATTGAATACTCCTCTACTTCCGGCCGAAGCGGTATCCCCTCCTCCACTGCTCTTCTGAAGTTATATCCCTGACCCACCACGCCGATCCAGAAGTAGGCCGACTCAATTTTCCGGAGACAGCCCGCCCCGATCAGGATTTCTCCCGAAGAAGTTTTGGCCTCGCAGACCAAGGTCAGATCTTTCTTGCCTTGACGGACGATTTCTCGTGCAACCGCAACCGGCTTCATGGCCATGTCGGTGGCAAAGAGCTTGGCCATAGCCACAAGCCTGGCTAGCCCCAGGGTCGTTGCTGTCGAGG
>DAOWNV010000110.1 GCA_030642405.1 Desulfosarcina sp. | reverse complement strand
GTTTCCAAAAAATCGTCCAACACCTCAAGTTCTCGGTTCACGGCGATTCGCAATGCCATGAACACCCGTGTAGCCGGATGTATCCTTTGTTTATGCACCGCAGCGGCCGGTATGGCCGCAGACACCAAACGTGACAACTGGCCGCTTGTTTTTACCGGGGTGTTCTTTCTATGGCTGACAAGATGTCGAGCGATTCGGAATGCCCAGCGTTCCTCACCATACCGACTGAAGATCCGTGCCAGCTCCTTTTCCGTCATGGAGGCTACCAAATCGGCAGCGGTAACACCTGACCGATCGTCCATACGCATATCCAGGGGTTCATCTCGGTTAAAACTGAATCCACGACCACTAGATTCGATCTGATGCAGGGAGAGTCCAATATCAAGGAGAATGCTATCTACAGCATCAATATTCAGCTCAGAGAGATACAGCGGCAAATCAACGAAATTGCCGTGGATGATATGGACCCGGGGGTTTTGGGCAGGAAGCACACTGTGGGCCCGCGCGATGGCATCCCGATCCTGATCGATACCGATGAAAACACCATCTGGTCCGATTTGCTCACAGATTCTTAGGGCATGCCCGGATCCTCCTAAAGTTCCATCAACAACGATCCCGCCGGATTGGCAGGCCAGCATGTCAACCGCTTCTTCGAGCATCGCGGTAACATGATAATCGGACATGAGTTAAAGCCCCAGCTGGGCAATTTCGATACAAACCTGATTGTCATCCATGTCCTTTTCCATTAACCCATTTTCCTGGTCCCAGTTTTCCCGCGACCAGATTTCGAAACGAGCCAACACCCCCACAAGGACGATTTCCTTTTCCAGACCGGAGTACTGCTTTAGGAAAGGAGGAATCAAAACACGTCCCTGGGTGTCGCATCTGCAATCGTGGGCTCCACCAATAAATATGCGCTGAAACCGGCGCATCGCCTCGCCTTTTTCGGGAAGATGGAGTATTTTCTGTTCCAATTTGCTCCATTGCTCCTGAGTGTATGCAAAAAGGCAACGATCCATACGGGTAATCATGATGCTTTCGGCACCGCTGGCCTTGATCACGTCACGAAACCGCGCAGGAACAATAATTCGGCCTTTTGGGTCAATGGTATGAAAGGAGCTTCCCCGAAACATGTTCCACCATTATCATCCACTTTAGTCCACTATTTTTTTGATAGTCATATAGTTTAGTTAAAATGTCAAGAAAAAACATACATGAAAATAATACTTTTTACCAATAATTTACAAAAGTTAAACAGAGAATATTCGATATGTCAACTGAGTGGATAAAAGTGGATCATCTTTGTTAATGTCGACATGGTTTTTCACCTCCACCTCCATTGAAGATGTATGGAGGAGACCACTTTTTTGTTGCCTGAAGGCTAAGTTTAATATATCGATATTAAAGAAGAATTCGGTACCATCCACTATACCTGCAAAAAGCGGAAAACAGACGATTGAAAATCAAACAATTCTTTTACGGCGGAGATAATCTGGGATATCTTCTCTATACGGGCATCCATGCGCTGGCCATCGATGGTGGAGCCGTTGATGAAATAAAGGCATTTATTCGTCAAACCGGCCTTACACTGGTATTCGTTACAAACACCCATGGCCATGGAGACCACACCGTTGGGACCGATCGGCTGGCAAATGAAACAGGTGCCACATATATGGATCATCACCGTTTCGTCGATGGTCAATCAATCGAAGTTGGTGAAGAGACGATAACGGTCCGACTGACCCCAGGCCACACGTCTGACTCAGTCAGCTTTGCCTCCGGCGATAGCCTGATCACGGGCGACACCTTGTTCAACGCCACAGTAGGCAACTGCTTTTCCGGAGATTTGAAGGCGTTTTATCGGTCCATCCGCCTTCTCATGAACTATCCCGAATCCACAAAAATTTACGCCGGTCACGATTATATAAAAGCGTCACTGGCCTTTGCCCGAACGCTGACAACGGATCATAGCGCCATTGATGCATATACGGCCCGATATGACAGGCACCATGTAGTTTCCACGCTGGGAGAGGAAAAAGCCGTTAACCCTTACCTGCGGTTCAACGATTTGGAAATGATCAACCTGCTGAAATCGAAAGAACTGCCCGTTGAAACCGAATACCAGCGATGGGAAGGGATAATGTCCATCGAGTGAAAGAAGCATTTATGATACCTTTCGCTTCCCAAAAGGCAGGTTCCGCCCCTTTGCAGGCAATATACGAAACGAAAAGCCCATTTCTCTCTTTAGTTCGTGAAGAAGCAAGGTTACATTTCTCTAAAGCAAAGGGAAGCCACGATTGGGACCACACGCTGCGGGTTTCCCGGCTTTGTCGGAAGATTGGTACGACCGAAGGCGCGGACCCGTTAGTCACCCAAGCAGCCGCTTACCTTCACGATATCGGCCGCGTTTATCAGGATCTGGGTGGCGGTAAAATCTGTCATGCGGCCAAAGGGGCGGTCATGGCCGAAGAAATACTGGCTGCTTGCCCCATAGATGAATGCCGACGGCAGAACATCATCCATTGCATTGCCGCCCATAGGTTCCGAAAAGGCGAAAAGCCGCAAACACTTGAAGCCAAAGTCGTTTTCGATGCTGACAAATTAGATGCTATCGGTGCCATCGGTGTGGCCAGGGCTTTTCTTTTTGCCGGCGAATGTGGAGCCCGACTGCACAGCCCGGAAGTGGATGTCATCAACGAGCCGGCCTATTCCGTGAATGACACGGGATACCGTGAATATCTGGTCAAACTTGCCGGCATCCGGAACCGGATACTCACTTCAACCGGGCGAAGCATGGCCGAAAAACGGCATCGATTCATGGTCACTTTTTTTGACCGCTTTTTAGAAGAACACGAAGGAGAAAGGTAGTAGCTCATGGCGATGAATGTAGTTGCTCAAATTGACGACCATGTCAGGATCAAGCATGTACTGATCAGTGTTTCCGACAAAAAGGGACTGGAGACTTTTGTTCCCCGGCTTCTGGATACCAATCCCGATATCCGGTTCTTTTCCACGGGTGGGACCTATGCCCGCCTGCAAGAAATTCTGAAAAGCCGGGCCGACGATTGCTTGACTCAGGTTTCGGACTATACCGGACAGCCGGAGACCCAAGGGGGACTGGTTAAAACCCTCGATTTCAAAATCTATCTGGGTCTTCTCACCGAAACTTACAACGATGCCCATCAATCAGACCTGAAGCGTACAAACAGCGTGCCCATCGACATGGTCGTGGTCAACCTCTACCCGTTCAAGGAGACCATTGCCCAATCAGACGTAACTCCGGAGCAGGCTCGTGGAAACATCGACATAGGTGGGCCATGCATGATTCGCGCATCGGCAAAAAACTTCATCCGGGTGGCATCGGTCGTGGACCCCGCCGACTATGCCCTAATCGCTGAGGAGATGACAGCCGGCAGTGGTAGAATCTCCCTTGCCTTACGCTACCAATTAGCCTGCAAAGCCTTCGCCCACACGGCAGCGTACGACACCGCAATCGCAGGCTATCTGGCCGACACTGACTTTTCAGCGATAGAAAACGTTTACAACACGCAACCAGATTAGGATTGTGTAATTAATAAAATTCACAATCCTTAGGAGCTTCATGATGACTGATGACCTGAAAAAAATGTACCGTACCATTATGGATGACAAATTCCCTTCAAACATGGAAATCAGTTTCGTAGAAGGGGACCAACGACAAACGCTGTTTTATGAAAAAGTCACCTGGACCATCGATGAGATCCAAAAAGGACTCCGTTACGGTGAGAATCCAGGCCAGGAAGCAGCTTTGTATCGGATGACAAACGGCAATCTGGTGCTGGGTGAAACGGAGACCATTCAACCCGGCCGGCACCTTGTCTCGGATATCGAACTGCTTCAATCCGGCAAACACCCCGGGAAAACCAACCTGACCGATGCTGACAATTCGTTGAACATCCTGAGATACTTAACGAACAAACCCACAGCAGTCATCGTCAAACACAACAACCCTTGCGGCGTGGCCCAATCCGAAACGCTGGAAGATGCCTATATCAAGGCCAATTTGGCTGATCGTGTGGCCGCCTTTGGTGGCTGCATTGCCTTGAACCGGAGCATAGACGTGGCTACAGCGGAGGCGATCTCAAGCCAGTATGCGGAAGTGGTTGTCGCTCCTGAGTATGAACAGGGCGTTATGGAAATCTTCTCGCGAAAGAAAAACCTTCGCGTTATACGCATTGGAAATATGGCAAGGCTTCAGGAGTTCGTGGGTAAGCGTTGCGTTGAATTTAAAAGTCTCATTGATGGAGGGATCGTAGCCCAATGGTCATTCGTTCCCCAGGCACGCACAAAAAAAGACCTGAAGACGGCCCGTTGCGAAGCAGGCGGGAAGGTTTACGAAATCAACCGGATGCCCACGGACAGTGAAATGGACGACCTTCTATTCGGCTGGATGGTCGAAGCAGGTGTTACTTCTAATTCTGTGCTCTACGTGAAGGATCTGGTTACCGTAGGTATAGGTACGGGCGAACAGGATAGAGTCGGAGTAGCGGAAATCGCTCGTGACAAGGCCTATCGAAAACTGGCGGACAGGTATTGTTTCAAAGCCTGGAAAATCCCGTACAACGATTTGAAAGATGCCGAAAAGAAGACGGAAATCGATGCCCGCGTTACTATGGAAAAAGGGGGCCTCATCGGCTCATCCATGGTCAGCGACGCGTTTTTTCCATTCCGGGACGGCGTGGACGTGGGCATTCGGGAAGGAATCACCGCAGTCATTCAGCCTGGTGGATCGAATAATGACTACCAATCGATCGAGGCTTGCAACGAGGAAAATGTAGCCATGGTCTATACCGGACAGCGCAGTTTTAAACACTAAAACTCTTTTTCTTCCCACAAACCCTTGTTTCATGCGGTTTCGCTGTTGACACACCATTAGAATTGCTGTAATGCCGAAATATAAGCAGGTTTATGAGATTTCATTTTTCACACCTAAAGTAAAGGAGGGAACAATGACAAAAGCTGAATTAGTTGAGAAGATGGCAGTCGATGCCGGCATAACTAAAGTAGCTGCCGCTGCTGCCCTGGATTCCTTCACCGGAAATGTCAGCAAAGCCTTAAAGAAAAAAGACGGCAAGGTGACATTGGTTGGGTTTGGAACCTTTTCCAAAGTACGCCGCAAAGCTCGCAAAGGACGTAATCCCCAAACTGGAGAAGTGATTAAAATTAAAGCGGCCAATGTAGTCAAGTTCAGACCGGGAAAGAAACTGAAAGAAGCCGTTTAGCGCCCCAACCATTGAGAGCGCAGTCTCCAATCCGAACCATCTGCAGTACAGATTTCAGGCGTTCTGCCGGACTGATCCACAGCCCTGGTAGGACGCCTATTTTTTTAAAACACATAACAATGATATTGGGTGTAAGGCCGGTAATTGTGTCGGATTAAAGGTTGATGGGTTTCATGTTTTTCCCAACCGTATCTGAACGGAATTTGCGTGGGCGCCAAGCCCTTCCACATTGGCAAGGCACATGATGTCCTTGGCCTCTTTTTTGAACGCCTCTTTTGAATAACTGATCAGGCTTGTCTTTTTCATGAAATGATCCACGGACAAAGCAGATGAATACCTTGCAGTGCCGGCTGTGGGCAAAACATGGTTTGGACCTGCCACATAGTCGCCTACCGGCTCAGGTGTATAGTGGCCCAAAAAAACAGCGCCGGCATTACGAATCCTCGGAGCCAGATCCATGGGGTCCGCCACCTGAAGCTCGAGGTGCTCGGGAGCGATATGATTTGCCAGATCGACAGCCACATCCATGTTCTCCACAACCATGATGACCCCAAAAGCATCCAGGCTCTGCCTGGCAATATCGACACGTTCCAACTTTTCCAGTTGTTTCTCCACAGCCACTTGAACCAACCGAGCCACATTTTCTGAATCCGTCACCAGGATAGCCGAAGCCAACGGATCGTGTTCCGCCTGGCTGAGAAGATCGGCTGCGGCAAAGTCCGGATTAGCCGTGTCATCGGCAATAACGAGAATCTCACTGGGGCCGGCAATCATATCGATACCCACCGTACCTGCGACAATTTTCTTGGCCAGGGTGACAAAGATGTTACCCGGGCCCACGATGACATTGACTTTTGGAATGGTGGATGTGCCATATGCCATCGCACCGATGGCCCATGCACTGCCCATTTTATAAATTTCATCCACCCCAGCCTTTTTTGCAGCCATTAGAAGGTAGGGTGAAACCGTACCGGAAGGCATGGGCGGTGTTGCCATCACTACTTTTGGCACACCTGCGATTTTTGCAGGAATGGCTCCCATGAGGACGGAAGAAACCAGGGGAGTGCTTCCACCCTTTCCACCGGGCACGTACATGCCGGCGACGTCCACGGGATGAACCATCTGTCCTATGAGGGTACCCTGTCGCCTGGTATCGATCCATGATTTGGGTAGCTGCTGGCGGTGAAAAGACTTGATCTGAGATGCTGCCCGATTCAGTGCACGGGTGAACGAACGATCCATCTGCTTGCCTGCCTCCGAAATCTCTTGTGGACTTACCTGAAGGGACGAAAGGGTCATACCCGGCGCATCGAACTTTTGGTTGTATTGGATCAGAGCAGTGTCTCCGTTTCGCCTCACCTCATTAAGAATACGGGTGACCGCCTGCACGTCGGATTTCCTGAAATCGATCTCCCGGCCGATTATCGCTTTCATTTTTTTTTCTGCTGAAGGGGATGGGTAGCGCATACTTTTCATGGACGCGTTTCCTTTTCAATGTTGTGGTGCAGTGACGATACAAACACCACTTATGGCAGCATGGGGGCCAATGGCAGGATGGGCGGAAACGGCGGCCGGAAGGGTTTTCCACGGGAAAAATACGTCCAGAACATGAAAATTACAAGAACCTCATCACCAAATTCCTATAAGTTACTTCTTTGCTTTGGACGTAATTTCCCTACCCGAATTATATCGTTTATTATCCCTCTGCCTCTTTTTCGAGTTCATCCAGTTTGTCAGGCTCCGATACAGCAATATCCACAAGGCTTGTCGGGATGGAACTTTGCTCGCACATCACTCTGATTTCCTTCTCCTGATCACTAAAGTCCATGATTTCGCGGATGGATTCGATGTAATCGAGCATCTCATCCGGCGGGATATTTTTCAGAGAAGGCCCTGCAGCCTCTTCTTTTTTCCGTGCGGCTTCCTCCTCTGCCAACCTTTGTTTTTCCTTTATCTCATCTTCCATAGCCTTTTTGACGGCATCGATCACACCCGGGTCCACTTTCGCCATTTCGATGATCGATTCTTCGGAGACGTCATTATCAAAAAGGTGCTTAACCCTTTCTTCGTTGGACTTGCCCTCTACGGCTTCAAGCAGAGTTGCTACTCTTGCCCTTTCAGCGCGCTCTTTTTTTATCTGAACCTTCACCTGTTCCAGCTTCTCTCCAGTAATCTCCAATCCGTCGGTGATCACGTCGGAAGCTACCTTTTCCTCAATGAGTAACCGGATACCTTCATCGCCAGGCAAGCCTTTTGCCTTGACGATCAGCAAATCGAGTTTTGCCTTTTCAATCATACGAATCACTTCGGGTCGACGCTCCGGGCTTTTTAGTTCCGGCCACGATTTTCCAATGTCGTTGAGGAGCTCATTTGTTGCAAAATAAGGGTCAGCCACATCTTCTAGAGTAAGTGCGGCGATCGCAGTGTTGCAATCCTTCATAAGGGGCCTTCCTACGTCGCACATTTTTTCTACGGCCCACCGCAATTTAAGCAAATTACCCCCGTGACGCGAAACATTGTAACCCGCATTGTCAAGTTCACCTGCAATGCGTTGAATCGATGCTTCCAAGTTTCCCCCTGAAATGGCCTTAGCATCAAGGGTAAGGATATTCTCCTCGATTGATAACCAGAGAGGCTTTTTTTCTGTTACGTCACTTGTTGTCATCTTCCAATCTCCTTTTTAATGAATTAAACCGATAATATTTTTGCCAATCGAATCCTTTTGAAAAAGTGTCTTTGATTTCAGTTGAAAAAATGATTTGATAAGAATCTGCTTTTACAGGCAAAGACTATAGAGAGGCGCCCATGTGCAGTCAAGAAAAAAAACTACAACTTATATGAACGGCAGGAAAACGACAAACACCCAACCCTTGGAATTCACCAAATGTGATTTCCCGAAAAAGATAGAAAACAATGTGAAAAATGGAAGTAAGCTCTGACTATTTTCAAACTTTCAGGTATTTGAGACAGGAACATCCGGAT
>DAOWNV010000009.1 GCA_030642405.1 Desulfosarcina sp. | reverse complement strand
GGCATTGTCCAACTGTTTCAACAGATTATCGGCCATGGCATCCAGTGCCGGCTGAATATAGCCCGCCGGGATTTCTTCGGCACCGATTTCAAGTAGTAAGGTATCCATCTTCACCTCATATATCTTTTTTTATTAATGGAAACCCCATCGCTTCCCGCTGCTTGAGGTATGCCGCGCCGCAGGCGCGTGTTAGGTTTCGAATCCTAGCGATATATCCCGTCCGTTCGGTGACGCTAATGGCCCCCCGGGCGTCCAGCAGATTAAAGGTGTGGCTGCACTTGAGCATGTATTCAAAGGCCGGAAGCACCAGATCGTCTTTGATAATTCGGGTAGACTCCGCTTCGTATTGATTGAACAAGTTCAGCAGCATGTCCACATCCGCCTTTTCGAAATTGTAGGTGGACTGTTCCACTTCCTGTTTATGGTGGACTTGGCCGTAGGTGACGTTGTCGTTCCACTTGAGATCGTAGACGTTGTCTATACTCTGCAGATACATGGCAATTCGTTCAAGCCCGTAGGTCAACTCTACGGAAATTGGGGAGAGTTCCATGCTGCAGGCTTGCTGGAAATAGGTGAACTGAGTGCACTCCATCCCGTCCAGCCAAACTTCCCAGCCCAGGCCGGAAGCACCCAACGTTGGAGATTCCCAGTCATCTTCTACGAATCGAATGTCATGCTCCAGCGGATCTACACCCAATGCCTTCATGCTTTGCAGGTAAAGCTGCTGAACATTGGTGGGGGATGGTTTTAAAATCACCTGGTATTGGTAGTAGTGTTGAAGGCGGTTGGGGTTATCCCCGTACCTGCCGTCTGTGGGCCTTCGGGATGGCTGAACGTAAGCCACGTCCCATGGCTCGGGACCCAAGGCTTTCAAGGTGGTGTGGTGGTGAAATGTACCGGCCCCCACTTCCAGGTCATAGGGCTGAACCAACAGACAGCCCTTGCGGGCCCAGAATCTGTCCAACGTAAGAATCACATTTTGAAAATTCATGCATGTTCCTCGACGTTTGGCATAGAGAGTCAAACGGGTGAAAAAGGTTATGGGCTGATCCCTCTACTCCTTCAGATAATAATTTTGCAAGGCCAGAGCGAGGAAGCTGTATGGGAAATACCGCGACGACCGATAACTCAGTCCAGGAACATTACCTGAAAGGGTTGAATTTAGTAAGCGCCCTACGTACCACCATCGGTTGGGTTTAACAAGAGGCAGGTTAGGCTGTCCGGCAATTGTGCTTTTTGGCACAACCTAATGTCTTTCAATCTTCGATCTTTATCCAAACCTGTTTTTTTACATATTGCTTATGCACCTTTGGGGTAAGTTTGCCTCCGGAAATGATAAGGGTGCAACAACTCAGGCATTATCGCCTTCAGGGAGCATCCAGGCAATTATTATAAAAACAATAGCAATTATGCCGGCGACAACAATGCCGGGAACATCGGGAAATAGTGCTGGGAAATTTTCATTACCTGTTACAGCCAATGTTGTTTTCCCTCCCAGTTTGTCAAGCAATATTGAACCTACTAGTTTTTCGTAAACCAGCATGTAAATGAATGCACCTACAAGTCCGCCCAAAATGAAAGGTAACGCATCTTTCCTTCCTGAACCGATTGCAATCACGCCGGTACCGGGGCAAAAGCCGGAAATAGCCCAACCAATACCCAGCAATACTCCACCAATAATTACACCCACATAGGAGGACTTTACGCTAACGTGCAAAGGATCAACAACCCCTGTAGCAAGTAATAAAAAGAGTGCCAAGTTACTGATGCCTATGCCAAGAAGAATAGCCTTCATTAGATGAAGGTTCTTAAGACGCAGCATATTAATGATTATTTGTGGGTTTGTTGCTCCTGCTTTGTGCATTATAAAGCCAAACAATGAACCTAGAATGACTGCTATAAAAATGTTCATTTCACTTGCCCTTTCTGTACATTAAAATAGCTACGGGAACAGCCGCAGCAAAAGCCCCAGCGGCAAAAAGATAACCACTTAATGACGTCTGCATCATTCCGCTCATCATGTGACCACTTGTACAACCGCCGGCTAAACGCGCACCTATCAATGCTAAAATTCCACCCAGGAAAACTGCAAAATATCGCTTAAAAGGCGACGCTCCAAACTGGTTGCGCCAAACGGGTGGTGCAAATAGATCTTCATTGCCCCCCTTGGTTGGTGTAAGTCTATTAGCAATAAAGCCGCCAAGCACCATAGCTACCACAAAGATAAAAGAGTAATTAAAAAGGTTGGCTGCATTCTTTGCATACTTCCCACCACTTTTGTTTAGGTAGGCGTTGGGGCTTGAATAGCCGCTCTTTGTGTCGGAATTCTCCACAATTATTTCGTTGGAAAAAATATTCCAGATAGCGCCATCCAAGATGACAAATTGAGTGGATACCCCTATTGGTTTAATTATAGCTACAGCAAGAACAAAAATAATGCCTAAACCAATGCCACTTGTGCGCCAACCCCATTGTTTTTGAAAAAGCAATTTTTTCATTCCATTCTCCTTTTATGTTTAAAGGGTAAGGGTGTTGCAGCAATGCGCGCCTGAAGGAGGCTTAGCGGCAAAACCCGCGTGCGTGAACTCTTGAAACCGGGAGTTTTTGCCCGTATGCAGCGTGGTGTGGGAGGGGGAGTCGTGAGGCTCTTCCCTATCCCGATCTTCCTTATTATAACATAGATGGACAAAATTACAATTGATGTGCGATCAATGCCGTGCTTGACAAGCCCTGATCATTTTTGTAGTAAAGCGGTGATAGCTGGAGCAATCGTGATAAAGGTTAAAATAAAATCAAGTTGACATAATCAACTAATATACGGAAATAATTTTTCCGATTCAAGGCGATGGACTTCAGCATTTCAGCGCAAACTATATTATCCATCATCCTGTGATTGCAAACGGGAAACAGAAAGGAGAAGGTGAATGAATATCTTGTTTTTTGGCCCCAATGGAAGTGGTAAAGGTACCCAGGGTTCGATCCTGAAAGACAAGTACAACACTGCCCATATCGAATCAGGGGCAATTTTTCGCGAAAATATTGGTAAAGGGACTGAACTGGGTGCTCAGGCAAAAGCCTACATAGACAAGGGTGACTTGGTTCCGGATGAGATTACCATACCCATGATCCTCGACCGTTTAAAACAAGATGATTGTAAAAACGGCTGGCTGCTGGATGGATTCCCCAGGAATAAAAACCAGGCCATCAAGCTGGATTAAGCTCTCAAGGAAGCCGGTATGGCATTGGATATCGTGATCGAAATATTGTTGGATCGCGAAATCGCCAAAAACCGTATCATGGGGCGTCGTCTCTGCGTAAATGACAACAATCACCCCAACAACATCTACATCGATGCCATAAAACCTGATGGCGACACATGCCGGGTTTGCGGTGGTGACCTCAAAACCAGGGATGATGATCAGGATGGAGGGGCCATCAACAAACGCCACGCTATCTACTATGACGCAACAGAGGGGACTCTGGCATCGGCTTACTATTTCAAAGACCTTGCAGGGAAAGGTATAAAATACATTACTTTGGATGGTGCTCCAAGTGTAAAAGAGGTAACGGATGAGCTCATCTCCAAGCTGACTTGATCCCTTTGATTAAAAAAACCTGTTGAACGGAAATTATTTTTATAGTAGACAGAGCGATTCGAAAAATAACCATCTGACAGAATAAGTATCTTCACTGATGGGAAAGAGGGGAGTTGAGTCAGTTTGAAAGCAATTGAAGTTAAAGTTTTTGATAACGATCTCGAAAAGGCTATGCGAATTCTGAAGAAAAAAATTCAGAATGACGGTCTGTTTAAACGCCTGAAGCTGAAAAAAAGCTACGAAAAGCCAAGTGAGTATCGTCGTCGCAAAGAGCGAGAGGCCGTACGTCGGCAGCGAATTGCTGCTTCACGTGCCAAGAGATACCGCTAACACCAGCCTGTTAGATTACATGACCCGGTCGGGAGTAACTCCTCCCCGCCGGGTTTTTGTTTTTGTTCACTGACAACCTTACGATTTTTGAAAAAACCCATATTTCAAGTTCAGTGTAGGAGGTTCATGTATGTCGACCCGTGCTTACAACGACTGTCTAAAATCAATGTACAGTATGCGGCGATTCGGAATCATACTGGGGCTGTCGACCATCTCCAATATTTTAAACGGACTTGGAAACCCACATCAAACTTTCTCCACCATCCATATCGCCGGAACCAACGGCAAAGGCTCCATCGCATCCACCCTTGCTAAAATATTGCAAATTGCCGGGTATCGGGTCGGACTCTATACATCTCCGCACCTGATCCGGTTCAACGAGAGGATTTGCGTCAATGGGAAACCGATTGATGACGATGCGGTGGTGACTTCCTGGGAAGCTGTCAAGGCTGTTCACCATGGAGAAAGGGAGCCCACCTTTTTCGAATTTTCCACTGCAATGGCTTTTTACGAATTCCAACACCAAAACGTTGACTATGCCGTTATCGAAACCGGTATGGGCGGTCGGCTGGATGCCACCAACGTCATTTCTCCAATTCTGAGTATTATCACGAACATTTCCCTTGAACATAGATCCTACCTTGGAGATACTATCGCTGCCATCGCCGGAGAGAAAGCAGGCATCATTAAATCGAAAATACCTGTAATTACAGGCGTAAATCAAAAAAGTGCGAGAAGGGTTGTCGAAAAAACCGCTTCCAAAAAATCGGCGCCTCTGTTTATGAAAGGACGGGATTTTCGCGTTCGTCGCAGCAGCAACAACAACAATCGTTTTTCCTATTTTGGCATCGACCATCGATGGAAAGGTATGCAGACCGGCCTCATGGGTGGGCATCAAGTTGATAACGCATCGTTGACCTTGGCTGCCTGTGAAATTCTCATTCGTAACCACGTCCCATTGAAACAGGACCAGATCCAGTCAGGATTGACCCGGAATCGATGGCCGGGCCGTTTAGAAGTCATTTCACAAAACCCCTTTGTCATTCTGGACGGAGCACACAACATCATGGCTGCCAGGCGGTTAAGCCGCTTTCTTCGGAACACTTTAAAAGGACGTCGGATAACCATGGTGGCGGGGATTCTGGACGACAAACCATATACATCCATTCTCAAGGATCTGGTAGGTCCCTGTACGCGCCTGATCATCACTCAACCCAAGATAGATCGGTCGCTCCCCCCAAAAACGATTGAAGCGACTGCGAAGCGTTTTATATCGAACATAGAAATCGTTCCTGATGTTGCCGACGCCGTTCGTCATGCTCTGGCAACATCCGAACCCGATGATGCGGTCTGTATCGCCGGCTCCCTATACGTAGTGGGAGAAGCAAAAGCCGCGCTTGAAGAGGCCGGCGACTCCCTGTTCCAGATTTAGCTGTTCCGTAAAGAGGTTGACTTGTCGCTACGAATCCTCTATTTACCGACGACTAATTATCTCGCGCTCGTAGCTCAGTGGATAGAGCACTAGCCTCCGGAGCTAGGTGCCGCAGGTTCGATCCCTGCCGGGCGCGCCAGCAAGTTGTGGGGCTTACAAGTAATTGTGGGCCCTTCCTTTTTTTTGCCATACCTTCCACATAATCGGAGGTATCCGCATTTGAGTCGCAAAATAGTTAGTGTCCGTCCAGAAATGAGGAATTTTGGTCGAGATCAAGGCGTGCGAAAAATTTTACCGGAGACATATAGTTGATATTCCGAGGATAAAATTTTGAGCGCAACACAGATATCGGGCAAAATAACCATTTATGGATGGGCAGTTAACAAAGATGCCGATATGGAACCGTGGCTTACTCCCATTTAGTCGTCACCCCGGTGATCGTGGCACCTGGAAACAATTATGTGATTGCTTTGCAGCCGGAATTTAAATAACTTCTTACCCATTGGAGTGCCTGGGAACGAGTGGACAGTATGCCGGCAAGGTGTTGTTCTTCGACCAGGTTTAAAATCTGTTTGAATTGGGGAGAAGGGGGCAGTTCGAAAAAATTGATTAGGTCGTTTCCGTCGATCAGCGATCCCGTCGATTTTTTTTTGTTGATGGTGTTTATGTATGTTTCGATTAGAAAATTGCAAAAACTGAGAAACCGTTGATCCTTGTTGTCCGCTTTTTCTTTTTTTGCACGGATATCCGCCATGGCATGAACGATAACCGGCAGGGTCCATTCCCCGCAATGCCTAAAAAACCGGACCATGCCACTACGGCCGAGGGTTCCTTGCTCATGGGCAAGGAACAGAAAAAGGGGTCGAATGTGGTGTCGGATAATAGCATCTGCGGCTTGGCGTTGCCTGTTGGAAAGTTTTAGCCTACGACTGATAGTTGAGACGATTACCGCGCCTTTAGCCGCATGGCCTGGAAAACGGAGGGATCCATTGACTCCCTTCATCCGGGCAGACGGTTTTCCCACATCATGAAGCAGGGCGCTATATTTTAATATGGCAGAATGGCTGAAGAGGTTTCCGCTTTCTAACAGCCTTGTTTGTTTCGGAAATTGCAGCCATTTCCTGGTTAGCAAGGCTTCCAGGTGCTCGTAAACTAACAGGCTGTGGTCAAACACATCAAACTGATGATAACGGTTTTGGGTACAGCCGATGGCTAAGCGAAGTTCCGGGAAAATGGAAGTAAGCAGACCGCTGGAAGCCATCGCCCTGATGTAAAGCACAGAATCGGAAGTGTTGAAAATTTTAAAAAGCTCCGCCCAAACCCGTTCTCCGGAAACGGTGGCTATCAAATCCTTATCTTTTCTGATGGCCTCTGTTGTACTGTCGGCAATGGAAAAATCAAGCATTGAGGCCATCCTATAGGCTCTGACCAGTCGTGCCGGATCATTTTTAAAGGCAGTTGCTGAGACCAGGCGAATTTTTTTTTCCCGAAGATCTGTTTGTCCATCCAGACAGTCAATCAGTTGCTGCCTGGTTAGGTCGTAGGCCATGGCATTGATCGTAAAGTCCCGCTGCCGCAAATCGTCTTCTATGGAAGAAGCTGTAAGAGGGGAGATATCGACGGTCAGGTTCGGTGAGGCGACCCTTTGTACAAAGAATCCATTTTTACCCAAGTCGATGATTTTACCGCTGATTTTATGGGCAATTTGCTTTACGATGGGTGAAGCGTTTCCTTCAACGACAAGATCAATATCTGCCGGGGTGCGGCCGGCAAGCAGATCTCGTACGGTTCCACCAACCAGGTAGATTCTTTTGGAAGTATTTTGAAGGAAGTTGATAGGGATTTTATCGAATGCATCCATTGCGTATTCAACCTTTTAGGGTTGACACCATGAAGTGGTTAGTATAAGAATTTGACATATTCTTGCGAATTACAACCCGGATAGTGGGGTAAGCTTGAACCGTACCCATCCATAATGACCGGTTTGCAGACTATTTACAAATACGAAAAGTTTACTCTTCACAATATCAACCAAATTTTACTGTTCTGAATGGATACTGAATTACTTCTATCACAAAAACACGCATTTTCCTCCAAAAAATCAACAGTCCGGCCCAATTCACCCGAAAGGCATCATTATATAGTGTAATCTATAACACTTATTAAGGTGTGAACCCGTTCCACCTGTAATAAACACAAAGAGAGAGAACTGTTGATTTTTTCTATAGCGCAGATTGATCGGGCCAGACAAGCAGAATGTGGAAGATAACCAATCCTAAAACGGGGTATGTTAATGAATATCGTAGAATTAAAAAACAAAAAGATCAATGAACTGACCAAGATGGCCAAAAAGCTCAATGTCGATGGGGCTGCCGGAATGCGCAAACAGGAGCTGATTTTTGCGTTGCTCCAGACCCAGATTGAAAAAAACGGGCTGATCTTTGGGGAGGGAACCCTTGAAATTTTACCTGATGGTTTCGGTTTTCTCCGTGCGCCAAATTACAACTACCTGCCAGGCCCCGATGATATTTATGTTTCTCCGTCCCAGATTCGGCGTTTTAATCTGAGGACAGGGGACACCGTTTCAGGTCAGATCCGTCAGCCCAAAGAGTCCGAACGCTATTTCGCCTTGTTGAAGGTGGAGGCGGTTAACTATGAAGATCCTGAAGTTGCCCGGGAGAAGATTCTGTTCGATAATCTGACGCCATTGTATCCGGATAACAAGATGAATCTGGAGGTGGACCCGGAAAATTATTCCGCAAGGATCATGGACATGTTGACACCCATTGGTTTTGGGCAAAGGGGGTTGATTGTCTCTCCACCTCGCAGCGGAAAAACAATGTTGCTTCAGTGCATTGCCAATTGTATCGTTAAAAATCATAAGGATATCATGCTTTTTGTCCTTCTTATCGACGAAAGGCCGGAAGAAGTAACGGATATGCAACGGTCGGTAAAAGGGGAGGTAATCAGCTCCACTTTCGACGAACCGGCAGAGCGCCATGTGCAGGTGGCCGAGATGGTCATCGAAAAAGCAAAACGTTTGGTGGAGCATAAAAAGAACGTGGTTATTCTTCTCGATAGCATTACCCGGCTCGCCAGGGCGTACAACTCGGTGATGCCACCCAGCGGAAAAATCCTTTCAGGTGGTGTGGATTCAAATGCCTTGCAACGGCCTAAACGGTTTTTCGGTGCGGCAAGAAACATCGAAGAGGGCGGCAGCTTGACCATTATTGCCACCGCACTGGTTGATACGGGGTCACGTATGGACGAGGTGATTTTTGAGGAATTCAAGGGAACAGGCAACATGGAGATTCAACTGGATCGTCGTTTGGCCGACAAACGAATTTTTCCGGCCATCGATATTAAGAAATCCGGTACCCGAAAGGAGGAACTGCTTCTCGACGAGCTGACGCTAAACCGTGTTTGGATCCTCAGAAAGTTGTTTGCTTCATTAAATCCTGCGGATAGCCTTGAATTTTTACTTGAAAAAATGAACGGAACGAGTGATAATGCCGATTTCCTAGATTCAATGAATGCATAAAATATTTATAGGGGGTTGGAATTACAATGAAAGCAGATATTCATCCGGATTATTCGGATACGACGATCCAATGTGCGTGCGGGAACAGCATTGAAGTTGGATCGACAAAAAAAGACATACGCGTTGAGATTTGTTCCAAATGCCATCCATTTTTCACCGGAAAACAGAAACTGGTGGATACGGCCGGTCGTATCGAGCGTTTCCGTAAAAAATACGAAAAATTCCAGAATCAGTAGCGCATTCGCCCATATCTCTTTTTAGGCCGCTTTCGGTGTCTGCGTTGAAGCGAAGACATCGGAACGCGCCTTCCATTTAAGTTTTCCGTACCCCATTCAACTTCCATAATCGAAAACGGCTATTTTGCTGTGACTCCTGTGTCGGAAACGACTCTTCCTAAATCGAAACCTTATAAGCTCGCGGCGATTAACCGTTTTTTCAAAAGTGGTGGCTATGTTTAATAAATTAAAAGGTGTTGAGGATCGATTCCGGGAACTGGAGCGGCTGCTCTCCGAACCGGAGGTGGTCCAAGATAGGAATGCCTACCAGAAATACATTCGCGAACATGCCGATATTTCATCTATTGTAACTGTATTCAGGGAATATCGGAAGGTAGACCAGGAGTTGGATGACAGCCTCGAGCTGCTCTCCGACGAAGATCCGGAAATGAAGAAAATGGCCGGTGAAGAGGTGGCGCGCCTGGAAAAGGAGAAGGCCGGGCTTGCAGAGGAATTGAAGATTCTTTTGATCCCGAAAGATCCGTTGGATGAAAAGAACGTGATCATCGAAATTCGGGCCGGTACCGGCGGTGACGAGGCCGGGTTGTTTGCAGGCGATTTGTTCAAGATGTACCAACGGTATGCGGAAAAGCGCAGATGGAAAGTAGAGATCATGGATCACAATACCACCGATGTGGGTGGACTCAAGGAAGTGATCGCCAGTGTAAACGGAAAAGGTGCCTACAGTCGCCTCAAATTTGAGAGTGGTACACACCGGGTTCAGCGGGTACCTACTACGGAGACCCAGGGGAGAATCCATACCTCTGCTGTAACGGTTGCCGTATTGCCGGAGGCGGAGGAAGTTGAGTTGAATATCGATCAGAATGAGCTCAAGGTGGATGTTTACAGATCTTCAGGACCTGGCGGTCAGTCCGTCAATACAACCGATTCGGCTGTGCGCATCACCCATTTGCCAACCGGTTTGGTGGTAACTTGCCAAGATGAAAAATCCCAGCATAAAAACAAGGCAAAGGCAATGAAAGTTTTGCGCTCGCGGCTTTTTGACCAGATGGTCCGAGAGCAAAACGAGGCGCGATCGCAAAACCGAAGGGATCAGGTCGGCAGCGGTGATCGCAGCGAGCGGATCCGGACCTACAACTTTCCACAGGGTCGGGTTACGGACCATCGTATTGGATTGACATTATACAAATTGGAGGTCATCCTGCAAGGCGATGTGGATGCGGTTATCGACCCGCTGATTACTTACTACCAAAGCCAGGCGCTTCAGCATTCCGAACGTGCCGATGGCTGACAGACTTACATGGACGCCTCTGGAATTGATCCGTTGGACAACCGGATACTTTTCCGAGCACCGGATCGAACATGCCAGAAGCGAAGCGGAAATCCTGTTGGCCTATGCTTTGGGAATGCGTCGCATCGATCTTTATACCAACTACAATCAACCCCTTTGTGAAGACGAACTGGCCTGTTTCAAATCACTTATAAAAAAGCGGGTGAATGGCGAGCCGGTGGCCTATATTACAGGAGTTCGTGAATTCTGGTCCCTGGAATTAACAGTCAACCCATCGGTGTTGATTCCCCGGCCGGAAACAGAATGTCTGGTGGAGGCTGTACTGCCCTATCTTAAGGAGAGTTCCGGGATTCCCCGGCGTGTGTTGGATATGGGCACCGGATCAGGTGCGATTGTTGTTGCCCTGGCTAAAGAGCATCCCGAGAATCGATATGTCGCCATGGATCGTTCCTTTAAGGCTTTGCAGACAGCCAGGGAAAATGCCGGAACCCACGGTGTTGACCATCGAATCGACTGGTTCTGTGGTGATTGGGCGTCAGCCCTGATTCCGGATCAGGCACAGTTTGACCTCATCGTCTCCAATCCTCCTTATATTCGAAGCAAAGACATTGACGGGCTGCAACCGGAAATCCGCGGTTTCGAACCTAGGCTGGCTCTGGATGGAAGTGCGGACGGCCTTTCATGTCTTCGACAAATTCTTGAATCGGCCCATAAATACCTGAATTCTTCTGGAAGGCTGGTCCTGGAAATGGGGTATGACCAAAAGGCGGATGTCATAGCCATTGCTGAAGGAGTTGGCTCATACGGTCCTGTAATGATAATCAAGGATTACAGTGGGCATGATCGGGTCGTGGTACTATCGCGTAGCTGATAACAATCAATGTGTAGTTGACATGGGTTTGTTTGTGGTTGTGTGTGCCGGCTTTATTGATAAAACCCTTGTATAGCCAAAAAAAATTTGTTAAATAAGAATGTTTCTAAACCGCACGTTCGTGGACCTGATCCCGGTGCTTTCCATGGGAAGTCGGATTCAGGGTTGAAGCGGATGGAGGGCAAACCAACAAAGAGGGAGAAAACTATGGCTTATGTAACAATGAAAGAAATGCTGGAAGCAGGAGTCCATTTCGGCCACCAGACCAAACGCTGGAACCCCAAAATGAAACCATATATTTTTGGGGCAAGAAACGGCATCTACATCATCGATTTGCAAAAAACGGTCAGAATGTTCAGAGATGCCTACGATTTTATCGCGGATACCGTGGCTTCGGGGAAATCGGTTCTGTTTGTGGGAACAAAAAAACAGGCCAGAGAATCCATCTATGAAGAGTCCAACCGTGCGGAGCAGTTTTATGTTCACAATCGGTGGCTGGGTGGTATGTTGACCAATTTTCAGACCATTAAGAAGAGCATCGACCGGCTTAACTACCTTAATACCATTGAAAACGACGGTTCCATCAATCTTTTTCCCAAAAAAGAGCGTTTGAAGCTGGGTAAAGCAAGAACGAAACTGGACAGCACACTAGGTGGTATCCGTAAAATGACAAAACTGCCCGGGGCGATTTTTATAGTCGATCCGAAAAATGAGGCTATTGCCGTGCGGGAAGGCCACCGGTTGGGGATTCCCATTGTTGCCATCGTGGATACCAACTGTGATCCGGACGATATTGATCATCCCATTCCAGGAAACGATGATGCTATTCGCGCCATCCGGCTGATCACCGCAAAGATGGCTGAAGCGTGTATTGAGGGGCAGGACAGATACAAGGAGCGCCAGCAGGCCGCAGTGGATAAGGGGGACGAGGAAAGCGAAATGGAGCAGGTTTCGGCGGAACTCAAACCTGGAGAACGTAAAGTCATTTCCGATGGTACCGACGGTCCTGTGGTTGAGATCATCCGCAAAGGCATTGGTGCGGAAGAAAATACTGAATCAACAGAAGATGTGGTCGCTTCGGAAGAGAATATTCCGGCAGCAGACCCTGCGGGAGAATAGTTCACATGGCAGATGTTACTGCAAAAATGGTCAAAGAGCTTCGGGAAAAATCCGGAGCCGGCATGATGGATTGTAAAAAAGCCTTGATGGAGAGTGATGGCGACCTTGAAAAGGCCGTTGATTGCTTAAGAAAAAAGGGGATTGCAACTGCAGCCAAACGGGCTGGTCGCGCAACATCCGAAGGCATTGTGCAGTCTTACATTCATATGGGTGGGAAAATCGGAGTTATTGTAGAGGTGAACTGTGAAACCGATTTTGTGGCAAAAACAGATGATTTCAACGAATTTGCCAGAAATATCGCCATGCAGATCGCAGCCACCAGCCCGGTGAGCCTCGCGCCTGAGGATGTTCCACAGGCGGTGGTCGACAGGGAACTGGAGGTTTACAAGGCACAGGTTCTTGAAATGGGCAAGCCGGAGAAGATGGTTGACAAGATTGCCGAGGGCAAACTCAAAAAGTTCTTCAAAGAGAACTGTCTGATGAACCAGCAATACGTCAAGGAACCGGATAAAATCATTGCCGACTATCTGAACGAAGTGATTGCCAGAACAGGTGAAAAGATTACTATTAAGCGTTTTTCCAGATTCCAGATTGGAGCGGAATAAGGGTGGAGTCCAAATTTAAACGGATACTGCTCAAACTGAGCGGAGAGGCCCTGATGGGGGATCAGGGCTTCGGCATATGCCCTGACATGCTCTCCTATGTGGCCGAGGAAGTTCGCTCCATTGTCGAGCTGAAGGTGCAGTTGGCTATCGTAGTTGGCGGGGGAAACATTTTTAGAGGGGTTGCAGCCGGTTCGTTCGGTATGGAGCGAACTTCCGCCGACCATATGGGAATGCTGGCCACCGTGCTCAACAGTCTGGCCCTTCAGGATGCCTTGGAGAAAAAGGGCGTTCAGACACGTGTGCAGACGGCTATCTCCATGCACGAGGTGGCTGAGCCGTATATTCTTCGGCGTGCCCTTCGGCATCTGGAAAAGGAGAGGGTCGTCATTTTTGCTGCAGGCTCGGGAAATCCCTATTTTACAACCGATACTGCAGCGGTATTACGGGCCAAGGAAATCCATGCTGAGATCCTGCTTAAAGCCACGAAGGTGAATGGTCTGTACGATGCTGACCCGGAACTCAATCCAGATGCTCGATTCATTAAAACCATCAGCTATATGGAAGTGCTTGAACGCCAGTTGAAAGTTATGGACGTGACGGCAATTTCTCTTGCCATGGACAATCAACTGCCGCTGATGGTTTTTAATTTGAAAGAAAAGGGAAATATAAAAAAGGTGGTTTGTGGGGAAAATATCGGAACCACCATCGGCTATTAAGCGCCGGTGTTGACCGCATCCACTGCGTCGACATATTAATTCGTTCTCTAACGAGGTGAAACAGCCATGATCGAAGAGACACTGGAAGAGACCAAAGAGCGGATGGGAAAAACCATCAGCGATCTTGAAACTGAGCTCAAGCGGGTCAGGACCGGGCGGGCGTCGTTGTCCCTTTTGGATGGTATTCGGGTCGATTATTATGGTACACAGACCCAGTTGAATCAGATGGCCTCCCTATCCGTTCCCGAGAGTCGTTTGATTGTCATTCAACCCTGGGACGTCTCCGTGATCAAAGATATTGAAAAGGCCATTTTGAAGTCCGATCTCGGCCTGACCCCGTCTAGTGACGGCAAACTCATTCGTATTGCCATCCCCCCACTGACTGAAGAACGGCGCAAGGAACTGGTCAAGGTTGTCAGCAAAATATGTGAGGAGCATAAAGTCGCCGTACGTAATATCCGAAGGGATTCCAACGAGCTTCTCAAAGGTTTCAAGAAAGATGGAGACATCGCCGAAGACGATGCCTTTAAAGCTCAGGACAGTGTGCAGAAGATCACCGATAACTTTATTACCAAAATAGACGAAGTTTATAAAGATAAAGAGAAAGAGATCCTTGAATTCTAGTTCATCCTCCGGAACCGGGATGGAACTCGACCCCGACAAGATCCCCAGGCATATTGCCATCATCATGGATGGCAATGGTCGTTGGGCGAAAAAGCGTCTCCTAAACCGTATCAACGGACATGAGAAAGGCATGGGTGTCGTGCGGACGATTGTGCAAACCGCATGCAGGCTCCATATCCCCACACTTACCCTTTTTGCTTTTTCTACCGAAAACTGGAATCGCCCCAAGACTGAGGTCTCAGGACTCATGATGCTTCTTCGGCGTTTTGTAGTAACGGAGCGCCGGACAATGATCAAAAACGGAATCCGGCTTAATGCTATTGGACAATTTGACAAGCTGCCACCATCGGTTCGCGACGCGCTGCAGTCGGTCATGGATGTTACCTCCCGCAACTCGGACATGGTCCTAAACCTTGCCCTTAGCTACGGTGCCCGCTCGGAAATTGTCGAAATGGCTAAACAATTGGCCATAGCCGCCAAAAATGGGGACTTGGAGCCGAATGCGATAACCCCTGAAATTGTCTCTGATCACATGTACACGAAAGGGATGTCGGATGTGGATCTGTTGATACGTACCAGCGGCGAAATGCGAATCAGCAACTTTCTCCTCTGGCAGATTGCCTATGCGGAGCTTTTTTTTACAAAGACCTTATGGCCCGATTTTAGTGAAGAGGAATTTATCTCAATTATAAAAGATTATCAAAGTCGAGATCGTCGTTTTGGTGCCATCACTTGAATTGCCGGAATCAGAGATTTAATTGCTGATAGATACTATATAGTAAAATCCTGTCTGGAACAATTAATAGCCTATTCAAGGAAAGCCATGCATCTCAAACGCTGGATCACAGGGATCGTAGCCGTACCCATCATCTACCTGCTGGTCATGGCGGGTGGCATGATATTTTTTTTGTTGATCGCCGCAGTGAGTGTGCTGACTTTATGGGAATATTATCGTGCGGTTTTCCCACCTGATGACAACAGTTTGTTGCGATTGATACCGGGGTTGGGTCTGGTCTTTTCACCGGTCATCGTTTGGATGGTCTATCGTGGGCAGTTGGAGCATACGCCGTTGATCCTTACTTTGGATCTAATTGTTGTGGCTGCATTGACTTTACCGCTTTTCAAAAACGACCCTAACGCGCCCTACCTGGTGGCCAAGCAGGTTCTCGGTTTAGTTTATATCCCTGTTTCTCTATCTTTTTTGATTCTCATCCGTCTGGCGCCGGAAGGTGCTCAGTGGATTTTTCTTATTCTTTGCATTGTTGCCGCTGGAGACACCGGGGCTTATTATACCGGAACCTATTTGGGACGTCATAAACTGTGTCCCTGGGTCAGCCCCAAGAAAACCATTGAGGGAAGCATCGGGGGACTGGTCTCCAATGTCGCCATGGCGATTCTGTTTAAAATGGCGTTTTTGCCATCCCTGTCAAGCCTTTTATGTGTTGTTTTTGCTTTGATCATTGGCCTTGCCGGGCAAGTGGGAGACCTGTTCGCCTCGGAATTTAAAAGGGCGGCTGGGATTAAGGACTCAGGAACACTGCTTCCCGGCCACGGAGGGTTCCTTGATCGACTGGATGCGCTTCTTTTCGCCTCGCCACTTGCCTATCTGCTGAAAATAAGTATATTCTGATTCGAACATTGTCCTTTAATAAACAAGCGAATAATTATGAAATCACTGACCATTTTGGGGTCAACCGGTTCCATCGGTTCCAATGCCCTTACCATTATTGAACAGTTTCCGGATCATTTTACTGTAAACGCACTTACGGCCCATACCAATGTGGTGGCTCTATCGAAGCAGATCGTCCGGTTTAGACCACGTCTGGCAGCGGTAGCTGATGCTCACCATGCCAAACAGTTAAAATCGTTGTTGCCGGCGACCACGGATGTGGAAATTGTTTTCGGGGAGGCTGGGTACGTTGAAGCGGCTGCACTGGACGGGTCGGATATGGTGTTAGGGGCGATGGTGGGTGCGGCTGGATTGGTGCCGACGCTTGCCGCCATCGATGCAGGTAAAGATATTGCTTTGGCCAATAAAGAAACCCTGGTAATGGCTGGTGCTATCGTCATGAAAAAGGTGAAAAAGCGCGGGGTCAAATTGATGCCTGTGGACAGCGAGCACAGCGCTATTTTCCAGAGCATGGAAGGCCATTCCCATAACGGGATTCGGGAGATATTGCTGACGGCTTCAGGAGGTCCTTTTTTGAACCGGGCGGGAGAGACATTTATCGATATTCAGCCCCAGGACGCCCTAAAACACCCCAACTGGTCCATGGGCAATAAAATCACCATCGATTCCGCTACCCTGATGAACAAGGGATTGGAGGTGATCGAGGCCAGGTGGCTTTTCGATATTGATTTTAAACAGATCAAGGTAGTGATTCACCCGCAGAGTATCGTCCACTCCATGGTTACCTATCTTGACGGTGCCGTAATTGCCCAAATGGGTATTCCGGAGATGAAAGGAGCCATCGCATATGGGCTGTCACATCCTCACCGGTTGCCTTTGGATGTTCCGTCACCTGATTTTGCCCGGATTGGGCAGCTGACGTTTGAGGAACCGGATCTAAAACGATTTCCTTGCTTGGGCCTTGCCTACAGGGCCGGTCAACAGGGAGACACTTACACTGCTGTTCTCAATGCGGCCAATGAAGTGGCCGTGGATGCATTTTTAAACAAGCGACTTCCGTTTACAGGGATACATTCGATGATTGACCGGGTTTTGAACAACTACTCGGGAACCGGAGGCGCCACTCTCGAACAGATTATAGAAGCGGATCGGTGGGCGAGAGATGAAACTCACATGCTGATCCGTACGCAGGAGCGTTAACGTACCGCCTATGACCACCAATATTTTTGCCTTTGTAATAGTTCTCGGCGTTCTCATCTTTTTCCATGAGCTGGGCCATTTTTTGGTTGCCAGGCTTTTCGGTGTGGGTGTCGAAAAATTTTCTCTCGGATTCGGGCCACGCCTCTTCGGTTGGACGGCAGGCTTGACTGATTACCGTGTATCGGCGATTCCACTGGGGGGGTATGTCAAGATGGTGGGGGATGAACCCGATGCAGACATTGACGAAGAAATGATCCCTTATTCGTTTACTCATAAAAATGTATATAAAAGGATCATGATTGTTGCAGCCGGGCCGTTTTTCAACCTTCTTCTGGCTGTTATCATCTATACGTTTTTTTTCACGTTTGTCGGTACCGAGGATATAAGGCCGGTGGTGAATTACGTTGTAGCACAAAGCCCCGCTGACCGAAACGGGATTAGACCGGGGGACCTGATTGTTGCCGTAGATGACCGCTTGGTGGGCGCATGGGGAGACATTAATCGACTGGTTGCCAAAGGTAACGGTAGTGAAGTACGCATCACTGTCAGGCGGGAGGGTGATCTTTTCGATGTTTCCCTCACACCACATACAAAAATTGCCAAAGATATTTTAGGCGATGACACTCCCTACTACGATGCTGGTTTTTCAGGATTGCCACCCTTGCAGGCGTTTGTCGGAGAAGTCGCCGACGGTTACCCGGCGAAAAAGGCCGGGGTTCAAAAAGGCGATCTGATCCTTTCCATCAACGATCGGCCCATTGATAGCTGGAACACGATGAAAACCATAATTTCCCAATGCAAGGGGGAACAACTGGTGATCTTGGTGGATCGCGGCGGTGAAACAATTACCCTTTATGTCGTGCCGGTACTTTTCAGTGAAGAAAACATGATTGGGGAAAAGGTGAACAGTTACCGTATCGGTATATCTTCACCTGGTATTAATATACCTGAATCTTTGCGAATCACAATCAAACGGGGGCCATTTCAGGCATTTGTTGAGGGGCTGGATCAGACTTACCAGATTACAAAACTGACACTGCTGAGCATCGGCAAACTTATTAAAGGAACCGTCTCTGCAAAGACATTGGGTGGGCCGATTATGATTGCCGAGATGGCTGGGCAGCAGGCCAAAGCCGGGTTGACCAACCTGGTATTTTTCATCGCTGTGCTCAGTATCAACCTGGCCGTTCTCAATTTTTTGCCTATTCCCGTACTCGATGGTGGCCATTTGCTGTTTTTTTTCATTGAGGCGGTCACCGGGCGTCCCATCAACAAACGAATGCGCGAGATCGCTCAGCAGGCTGGGATATTCATACTGATTATGTTGATGATTTTTGTTTTCTATAATGATATTACGCGGATATTTTAATCACAACCCTAAGCCAATGAATCCAGTCTGTTTTCAACCTTAACATGTAATACTTAACTCTTAACACTTTGGTGCAATTATGCCATATCGAATTGAAATTACCTTAAAAGAACAGCTTTCGGATGCCGAAGGAGAGTCACTTTGTCTTAAGGCAAAAAATTATTTCAACATCGATTTTCAAGATGTTCGCACCATTCAGATCATTACTATCGATGCAGCTCTGACGGATGAGCAGGTAGAGACGGTTCAGCGGGAGATATTCACCAATCCGGTCACTCAGGTTTCGTCATTGGCGCCGTTGCCCATAGATTTCGACTGGATCATTTGGGTGGGCTTTCGTCCAGGTGTCAGAGACAACCCAGGTGCTACAGGCGTTGAGGCCATCGAAGATCTTTTGTCCTATACACTGAAACCAGGTGAAGCCGTATACACCTCCAAACGTTACTGCTTGAAAGGGAACACAATTACCCGGCAAGAGGCGGAAAAGATAGCCGGCGAATTGTTGGCCAACGATATTATACAGCAATGGAAAGTGTTTGCCAAAAGAGAATGGGATCCGGAAACCGGTATCGGGTTTGTGATTCCAAAAGTTATTTTAGATCACCAACCAGAGGTGGCAACGTTGGCCATGGACAGTGACGAAACATTGGAGCGGCTCAGTGATGAGCGCAGTCTGGCGCTCAACCCGATGGATATTCCCACCATCCGGTCCTATTTTTTGAAACCGGAAGTGCAGCAACAGCGGCAGAAGGTGGGGTTGTCGGACCCAACCGATGTGGAGCTGGAATATATCTCCCAGGCGCGTAGCGATCATTGCAATCACAACACTTTTGGCGGTCGGTTTACCTATAGGAATATGGAGGAAGGAACCAGCGAAACTATTGACAGCCTTTTCAAAACGTACATTGAAAAACCAACATTGGTCCTGAAGGAGAAAAAACCATGGGTGGTTTCCGTTTTGTGGGACAATGCCGGCGTAGGGCGCTTCGATGAGGATCACCATTATGTCATAACCGGAGAGACACACAACTCTCCTTCGAACATGGAGGCCTATGGCGGTGCCATTACCGGTATCGTAGGCATTTACCGTGATCCCATGGGAACCGGTTTGGGTTCCAGACTGATCATGGGCAGTTACGGGTATTGTGTTGGACCAAGGGATTATGACGGAGACCTCCAACCGAAACTGCATCCCAGGCGCTTGTTGGACGGTGTCATTGAAGGCGTGCGTGACGGCGGTAACAAAAGCGGTATTCCCACCCCTTTCGGCCAGGTGTTGTTTCATCCCGGATATCTGGGAAAATGTCTGGTATTCGTCACGGCGTTGGGAATCATGCCGGCTGAAATCAACGGACAGCCATCGGATCAGAAAACAATATATCCCGGTGACCTATGCATCATGTGCGGGGGGCGCGTGGGGAAGGACGGCATCCACGGTGTTACCGCTTCATCTGCCACCTTTTCCAAGAATACACCGGCCGGCCACGTTCAGATCGGTGACCCTTATACACAGAAAAAGATGCACGATTTCCTGCTTGAAGCCCGGGATGAATGTTTGATCCGCTTTATTACCGACAACGGCGGAGGTGGGCTATCTTCTTCTATCGGTGAGAGTGCCCTTTTTTCCAATGGGTGTGATATCCAATTGGAAAACGTTCCATTAAAATATGACGGTTTGGATCAATGGGAGATCTGGATATCAGAGTCCCAGGAGCGAATGACAGTTGTCATCGATCCACAATATTTAGATCGTTTCATGGCCCTTTCCCGCCTGCATGAGGCGGAGAGTACGGTCATCGGCACCTATACCGATACTGGAAAACTGAACATTACGTATAACGATGTGACTTGTGCTCATATCGATCTGGATCTGTTGACCTCAGCCTTCCCCCAATGGGAGTTCGAGGCGGTCTGGCGTCCTCCGGTAATGCGGGGGTTCACAGAGCCGGTGTTAGGGAAACCTGAAAATTTTGGTGGATTGATCCTGGATTTGCTGGGACGGCCGAACCTGAGTTCGAAGGAGTGGATTTGCCGCCAATACGATCATGAAGTGCAGGGAACCAGTGTAATCAAGCCGTTGATCGGCGCTGCACGAGACGTTCCCAGTGATGCCGCTGTTATCCGTCCGGTGTTGACCTCACAGCGAGGCCTGGTGTTTTCCCAGGCATTGATTCCCATGTATTCCGCCATCGATGCCTATCATATGACTACTTGCACCATCGACGAGGCAGTCCGAAGGGCCATTGCCGTCGGCGGAGATCCGGAGTATCTGGGCGGGGTGGATAATTTTTGCTGGCCAAACATCCAACATGACCCCGAAAAAAATCCGGATGGCAAGCACAAGGCAGCCCAGTTGGTTCGATCCTGCAAGGCGCTGAAGACCATGTGTATGACTTACGGCATACCGCTCTTATCCGGTAAGGATTCCATGTATGTGGACGGCCATCTGCCGGGACGTTACGGTGAAACCCATAAGATTTCGGCTCTGGAGACCCTTCAATTTTCCGTGACCGGTACGATCGACGATGTGACCCGGTGTCTCACCATGGATGCAAAGGCCCCCGGAGACATGGTTTGGGTGGTCGGGTTGACAAAAAATGAGTTGGGTGGATCCGAGTACTATGAGCACATGGGACAGCTGGGATTGAATGTACCCGTCGTTGACGCTCAATCCTTTTTTGTTTGTTATGGACAGATGGCTAAAGCCATCGAAAATAGACTGGTGGCCTCTTGTCACGGTATTTATCGCGGCGGGTTGGGTATTCATATGGCCATGATTGCCATGGGAGGTGAACTCGGGTTGACCGTTGACCTTTCAAAGGTACCGGCCCAGGACATTACCCGGGATGACAAATTGCTTTTTTCCGAGAGCGCAGGCCGGTTTATCGTTACCGTATCAAAAGAGAATAATAAAGAATTCGAATCGCTCTTCCATGGACAGCCGGCCGCTTGTGTCGGTAAGGTTACGGTGAGGCCGGAATTGAGCATCGGCAGTGTGGAAGGAACTAAGCTTTGCGCATTGACCGTTGAACAGATGAAGAAGGCCTGGAAGGGGCCCTTCGGGGATTTGATATGAGAAAAAAACCGAATGTATTGGTGTTAACGGGATTTGGACTTAACTGTGATCATGAAACTGCTTATGCCTTTGAACTGGCGGGCGCCTCGTCCTGTAGGGCACACATCAACGCCTTGACTGCGGGCGACATCTCCCTGGATGATTTTCAGATTCTTGCTTTCGGGGGAGGCTTTAGTTGGGGCGATGACCACGGGGCCGGCGTCATTCAGGCCTTGCGTATTAAAACGAACCTTGGTGATCAACTCCTCGAATTTGTTGCTGCCAAAAAGCTGATCATCGGCATCTGCAACGGTTTTCAGACACTGGTTAACCTCGGGCTGCTTCCGGGGGTCGACGGAGATTACACCCAAAGGTCCGTAGCCCTGACCTATAACGACTGCGGCAATTTTCGTGATCAATGGGTCTGCACTAAGATCAATTCTGATTCGCCATGTGTTTTTACTAAAAACATGGAAACCATAGATCTGCCTGTTCGGCACGGCGAGGGAAAATTTTATACTGAAAACCAGACACTTCGCTTGTTAATGGAAAACAACCAGGTGGTTCTTCAATACGCATTACCCGACGGACAACCGGCCAAGGGTGCGTTTCCTCACAACCCCAACGGTTCTTTGGCGGACATAGCCGGCATCTGTGATCCCACCGGTCGCATATTCGGCCTGATGCCCCACCCTGAAGCATACAACCACGTTACCAACCACCCCGATTGGACGCGCAATCGCACCTTCTGTGAGAAAGAGGAGACTGATGACGTAAAACGGCTGGGGGAAGGGATTGTCATGTTTGAAAATGCCGTCTCCTATTTCGATGACTGAGAAAATTACCACCAAATTCGATTATTTTCTGAATAGCATAATCACTCATGTTATGAAGCTCTTGGGGCATATTCCACGGCCCCTTGGCCGGAAACTTGGAGACCGGTTGGGTGACATTGGGTTCAGATTGAGCCGAAAACACCGGAAGATCGTCCTGGATAATTTAGCCTTTGCTTTGGAGAAGGAGTTGGATGCACGGCAGCGTTTGGACCTGGCAAGGGCTATTTACCGGAACCTGGGACAGATTCTTTTTGAAGTGGGATGGTCCCTTACCATCCCCCCTGCCGATATGGGTAAATACTTCCGAATTGAGGGTCTTGACAATATTCGCAAGGCGTTGGAAAAAGACAAAGGCCTGCTTGTCATCGCCGCCCATCTGGGTAATTGGGAATTGCTCCCGTATGTCGCCTACCGGGCCGGTGTTCCGTCGAATGCTGTTTACCGTCCACTGGACTTCAAACCGCT
>DAOWNV010000139.1 GCA_030642405.1 Desulfosarcina sp. | reverse complement strand
TGGCGTCGGGCAAATTCGGACAAATCCTTGATAGCTGTTTTAAAATCACCGGCATCATAGGAGGCCCAGGCAACATTGAAATACACATCAGGTGCTTGAGGGGATTGGGGATACTCTTCTACGAAGGTTTTTCCGATGCTTCTCAATCCTTCTCTTGCATAGGCCGCTTGGTAAAAATTCTGATTGTCCTTGTTTTTCAGTGCCCGGTAATAGGAGATGACCGAACTGTACAGAGATTCTTTCCGCCGTTTGGTACTGATTGTGGCTGCAGGGGTACATTTTTCGTACTGTTTTCCAGCTTCTAAATAGCGTCCGGATGAAAAAAGGGTTTCCGCATAGTTGGCGGACATTTCCTCAACTGCAGGGCTTTGGGTGAAAAAATCCAGGTATTGTCCATAGGCGCCGGCCGCGATGGCAAAATCGGTGTGAGAATTCGTTCTGCGGGCTTTGGCATGCAAATGGGTGATGATGTCCCGGGCAAAGATCTCATAGTCGTGGATGAGTTTTTCTTTTTCCGCATCGGCCATGTGTAGGGAATAAACCTGTTGTTTTAATGCCCGGACGATGATGGACACGTCCTTTTCAGCCTCATTATACGTTCCCATGGTCTGAACACATTCAAAAATATGCCGGGCGTATTCCAAAAGAGCCTCAGGGTCCTGTCGAATTACCGCGAGTTCGCGGTAGAGAGGCGAAGCCTGAGACCATTTTTTCTTGACATAATAGCGATAGGCCAGTTTTTCCAATACAGTGGTATAAACTTGGCGCGACCAGGCATATTTCTTAAAATATGCGAGCGCCTCTTTTGCAGTGGATTTTTTATAGACTTCCGTATAGCAATAGGCCATGTCCACGAGGGATTCCAAACGAACATCAACACGGCGGTAAGTGTCGATGTCGTGATCTTTTGATGTATTAGGGCTGGTTACGGAGGCTTCAAACAGTTCCAGGGCTTTCTTAAAATCGGTTTGGTTGATTTTACACCAGGCCAATTTATACCGTGCAGCCGCTATGGCAGGACTGTTCGGATATCCCAAAACGGCTTGATAGTGTTTTGTGGCGGCATCCACATCCGCTTTCTGGTTGAAATGATAATCTCCCAAAAGCAAATGGGCTTCAGGTGCATAAAGACTTTGGGGAAACTTTTTCAGCAGTGTCCTGTACTCAGCGATCATTTCGCCTGTACGACCCAGTTCGTGATATTCATGGGCCATGAAAAAATGGACCTTGTCAAGATGATAAAAATCGGGGTGTTGATTGACAATACGCTGGTAGACTTCTATGGCCTGGGTTTTCAAGGCGTTGGCCTCGTACTGATCCAACGCCTGGCTGCCGTTTCCAGTTTGTTGGCTCTTTCGGAGAAAATAGACCAGTCGTGATTTCTCGATGTACAGTTCCGCCATGCGGAGATAGAGCTCCGGTAGGTAGGGGCGATTTTTGGAACGGCTGATCAGTGTTTTGGTATTTGTGATAGCAAGGTTGCATTTACGGGCGTCCTGCTCAAGCTTGATCAGATAACGCTTTTTATCTTTTCCGGCATCTTTTTTTTCATAGACGTAAGATTCCTGCGAATCTGACATCTTGCCATCTCCCCATAAGGAGAATGCAGAAATCGCACAAGGTGTTGAAAATAGATACAGGAGACCAAGGATCCCAAAAGTTGCTTTTTTCAGTAATGGTTTCATTTGAAAAAGATATCCCATTCTTCGGCATTTTGGCACTTGTTGGGCAATTCAACTTCATAGTCGTCCAGTTCGTCATTCCAGAATTCACCCTGGAAGGCATACACCGCCTTGTTTTTTTGAAGTTTGAGGGGATCCGAGTCGGGTGAATTCTCCTCAAAATGATAGCTACTTACTCGCTGGTACATGTCCATACCGATTTCATACTCCATTAGGTGGGCCTCTTCTTCATATTGAAGCATAGCATTGGCCATTTTTTCATAGGCATCGTTTAGCAGGATTCTGAACTGCTGCTCCATCTCCTGCCGCTTTAGCGTATAAAGTCGGGTCAGGTAGGACTGCAGAGCTTTATCCGGATTGCTGATCGCAATATTCTGCTCCTTCTCCAGAAGGTTGATGAATTCCCATTTGCGTTTGATGTTGGGTTTATTCAAAAGAACCAGCAACACTCCTTCGTTGTCATGGATCGGTTTTCGTTTGTAGATATGTCCCAATGCTTTACCATAGCGAGTCTCGAATTGGGACAACACCTTCATGGCGGCTTGGTAATGACAGACATCTTTGTAGATAAAGGATTTGAGAATGTAGAACTCCGGTGTGAACGCATTCACGCAACTTGGAGCTTCGAATGAGTAAAGCAAACCCATAGCACGCTCAGGATTGCCCATGCGATAGTGAGTCCATGCACGCTCAAGCAGTGTCTGGGCCTGATCGACAATGTTCATTTCGAGCTGCTGATACAAAAAGTCAGCTTCGGCGAAATCTCCATTTTCATAATAGAGGCGCGCCAAGGTTTTTCTTGTGTCATCTTTCAGGGGATTACCATTTTCCAGCTTGCCGAGAATCGTTTTCAACCCTGAGATCGCCTCATCAATGCGATTGTCATAGATCTGTCGAAGAGAGCGGGCGAAAAGGTACTTGTAATAGTAGTATGATTCTTCCGGAATGTTGGAAAAGTGTTTGTCGCCCCAATTGAAAAGGCCGCGCTCCCAATCATATTCACCCTGGTAGTAATGGATGAAGTCGGCAACAGGTCCATAAATGAAATCATAGCTATGGTCGCAAAGGGTACGATAAATCAGCATGTTTCGATCATAGGGAAGCGATCTGCTGATTTTTTCCATAAGCTCCAGGGCATACCCGACGATTTGAGGGTTGGGTTTGCGTGTTACCAGATGGGTCAGTGTGTCAACGGCAGCGTGAGTATATCCCAGCTTGTACAAACTGATTCCGAAAAAAAATTCCGCCCATTCATAATCTACGACATCAGGGGATTGGCCAATGATAAATCGGAAAAAATGAGTCGCCGCCTTTTGATATTTCTCTTTGGTGTAGCAGGCGTAACCTTTCTGGAAATCCTGACGTTCCGTATCATTCATGGTGTTGGCGTTGGCTGTGTCGAGCGGTGTAGTCGATTGCGCTGTTTCCTCGAACGAAAAATCCGGAGCGTAGGAGCCGGATCCTTGAGCAGAGCCTAACGAGATTCGAACAAAAGTTGGTAATACCATCATCGCCAAACCAACGAAGATTGCCATTTTAAGGGTATGTTTAGCCGTCATTGAGAATACTCTTCAGTTTTTTGAGGGTTGGATCTTCTTTGACTTTGCGTGGAGACAGATCGAATCGAAACCCGACACCAATACCGAGGTAGATATTATTCTCGGTATTGTCCTCTCTGAAGTTCATCAGATCCCTGACTTCAAAATTGAGGCACCACCTTTCCGAAATAAAGTACTTCAGTCCGGCACCGAAACTGATTGAAAATACATTTTCAGAAACCGTTTCCCCAGTGCTGTACTCCCATTCGTAATTAACCATTCCGGGGCCGGCAAAAAGATAAATCTCATTGTTCACGATGCCCCGGTTCAAAACGGCATGCTTTCCATATAAAGGTTTGTATACGAAATGGGTGTGGAACATGAATTTTTGCTCCGGGAATTGCTCAGGCTGAACGTCGAAGTCGTTACGCAAGGTGTTTTTCAGATCTTTGTCCGTGTTGATCATATACTGCGCACGGGCGACCTCCCACGCAATATCCTCGTTGAAGTGAAATGTGTATCCCACTCCAATGGGATAAACATTGAAGAAATCATCATCGGGAATATAGCCGATATTCAAATCTAGCTCATGGCTGCTGTTAAAAATGCGATTTTGAACGGCACTGACCTTCTCTTTCTCATGGTTTTCGGCGCACAACCCAGGTTGCCCGAAAATGCTCGTGATGAAAAAGACAATGCCTGCAACAACAATCTGTTTCATAGTTTTCTCCTAATGCAAAACCCTCGATCAATGACCTAAAACGAGACCAGATCGAAAACAAAGGGATAGCTGACAATCACTTCTGAACCAACCGGTTTAGGAAACTGCCAGGAACGAATTGCCGATTTGATGCAATCATGAATCTGGCTGGAATTGACATTTGAAGATACAATGCGAACTTGTCCTACTCGTCCGCTTTTCAGTATTTTCCATTCGAACACGACACGGCCCAAAATGGAGGGGGTGACCATCAGTGCCATTTCATAGCAGTAGGTTATCTCATCCAGATGTTGGTCAATCACTTTCTTAACCAATTCACGGCTCATACCGCCTTCGATCTTGACAGTTCGATTCATTTTTGCGGTCACCATGGCCTGTACCTGTTTTTTTCCTGTGTTTCCACGGGTAAGGGCAGCCACTTCACCTTTGCCCTTGGCACCGGCACTGCGAAGGACCTGAGCGGACCCTTTGGTCTGAACAATGGCACCGGAAGCCACCACAATTTTTCCATCACCCAATGCACCTATTAGCCCGCCGACACTGAAATTTTTCTCCGTAGCCCCGGGAACCTTCACGGCGTCCAGGTTCGAGACAGCCACTGCCATTGCGGCGGATGTGACGGCAGGGGTGTCGTCGCCCAATACGCTCAATAGGCCGGTTTGATTAATGTTGCGATTTTTTATGTTTCCCTTGCCAAAACCGCCCCCTGCCTTGGGATCCTTGTTTGTTTTCGCCCTTGTTACAGCATTCTTTACCTTTTTTTTCTTTTTGGCTGTTTTGGTCGCAGGGGAGGATTGTCTTTTTATTGGTTTCTTTTTTTCAGGTTTGGCGACCTTTTTTGGTTTTTGCGCTTTAATTTCAGGCGTGGGTTTTTTTGGGGGTTTGGCTTTTGGTTTGGGTAGATTTATTTGTTCCAGCATGGAACGGTCAATTTTAACAAAATGAAGCTCTTGCTTTTGTGGAACACCCGCTTGAAATGCGAAATACATAAAAAAGACGAGGAATACCGCAAGGTGAAAGCCCATTGACGTGAGCCAGTGCTGCCAAGAGATCATCATCGGTTGCTTTACGCTCTCTTTTTGGGGCAGCATAAGAGACAAAGGAAGCTCCTCTTCCAAACAAAACGGAGCTTCCCAAAGCTCTTCTTCTTCTTCATCGTCATCTTCATAGACCAAGAAGGTTTCTAAAGTATCTTCTTGTACAAAAGGGGCTGTTGTTTCTACGGGATGTAAATCTTCCTTCAGACTCTCGGTAGATTGAAGACCGGGCAATTCTTCAGGTTTGCGATTTAAAGTAGATTGGGAAAGAGGAGGTGTATTTTCATTCTTTTCTAATTGAACGTCGCAAATCACGCGGGCTTTAAGCATGCTGTTTTGGATTCGCGCCGCCTCTAATCCGCTTGCCCCCTTCTTGATCACGAACAGGTCTCTCGCGACCAGGTTTTTTGTTTTCTCAAGGTTTACATTAAGTAATCTGGAAAGGCCGACCGCTGCTATATCCCTATCCGCAGCACTGTTGTAGCGGTTTACCAACCGAACAGAATAAAAAATCTCCTTATCAGTGGTAGTTGTGCCGATTTGACCTGTTTTTTTGATTTTCAGCGCAAATGGACCGATGGCAATCACATCATCCGGATGTAATCGGGCCTTCAATACCGGTTCGCCGTTGAGGCGAAGCCCGTTCTCGGGAAACTGATTGGTAAGGATCGCCTTTCCACTTTCGATATCCACGAGGGCATGAATGCCTTCTACGGATTGGTGATCCAAAAAAAGATCTGCGCTATGGTTGCTGCCAATGGTGATCTGACCCTTTTCAAAATGCAGATCACTGATAAAATGGAGATTTTGATATACATGAAACTGGGTCCTCGTTTCCGGAACCGGTTCAATCATCTGAACATCTTCAAAATCTTCTTTTATTGTTTTCATTCCATTTTCATCGCTGAGGTTGAGGAAACAATGTAATTGCACCAATGCGTCAGGGTGCTTTCAAACTGCTATTTTGATTTTCCAGGTAAGAATTGCCTCGTACAATGGCGGTTTCTTCAATTTCATACTCTTCTTTTATTTCATTTCGATAATGCCGACGGACTTCAAGCATGGTTGCGATATCACTCTTTTTCCTGTGCATCAGATAGACAGCTCCGGATTTTATGCTTTGTCCGAGAATATGAGAATTGCCGAAATCGATTCGTTGCTGAAGCCCGTCTTTAGAAGTGATCCCGCCCCCGGTTTTTCCGCACCAACCGTTTGAGGAGGCGAAAGCAGCAATGAAAATACCCGCAAGGAGAACTTTGAAAAATGGATTAAGGAAACGATGCATCATCATGGATATCTACTCTTTTCTTCAAGTACACCAAATTGAAAGTTTGGGTAACCGGCTAAACCACATGTCTTGATTACGTTGTTGATGGTTTTAAATGAATGGGATTTGTCACAAAGAAAAAGAACATGCGGTGCTTTATTCTTACGTTCTTCCTTGGGTTGTGTACTTGATCGGTATTCTTTAAGTTGCTTGTATAATGAGGATGACTCGAGATTTTCCGGTGTTAACCCAACAATTTGCTGGTTGCGAACCGGTGCCAAGATTTCACCATCAATTTTCAATTCGTTTTTTGTAAGAATTATTTTTACGGCCCGCTGGTAAGCGGCATCCGTTGTTGATTTAGGAAGCTCAAGATCCTTTCCCAAGTTTATCTTCTCAGGTGAATCGGAGAAGGAAACAAGGAGAAAAATCAAAATGATGGTAAACATATCCATCATGGATGTGAGCATAAGTTTTGGCTCTACCAATTTTTTTGCAGATCGTCTGCGTTGGCACAAGGACACTTTTAATCTCCTATGATTAACCCAATGATCCGGACAGTACGACATTCGGGAAAAGCGATATGGAATTATCTGCTCGGGCACAGTCCATGGCTTGTACGATTTCCCAATAGGTTACCTCGTCATCGGGAATTAAAATCATGGTATCACTATCTGGGTAACTTTGTTTTAATTTTCTCAGGTGGTCGGCCACTTGTGCTACCTTAAAGCCCATTTTGTTTGATCTTGGCAGCACCCATTCCTTTTCCGACACCTGCAGGTCATTGGGTGTATCCGAAAGCGTCGATATGCGCACTTGATCTGCCTTGATTTCAAGGACAACGGTTATTTTCCGGCTCACCTTTTCTTGAACCGATATGGATGGCCCATCAGCATGAACCGGAATGGACGTGTTTATTGCCTTAATGTGTAGGAAAGAGACTGAAGAGAGAAGAAAAGGAATTAATACCATAAACAAATTCATTACTGGAATCATATTGAGTTCCGGTTCTTCTTCACCCGATCTTCTATTTTTACTGAATCGTGCCATTGACCGTCCTCTTCTGTTTCATAGCTGCCAGTGCGTTGGCCATTCCCAGTGCTTTTTCCTCGATTTTGTCAAGCAGGTA
>DAOWNV010000118.1 GCA_030642405.1 Desulfosarcina sp. | reverse complement strand
GATAGGGGTGGGATTGTTTTCATCAAAAAAATCCTATCTCATTTCGCCGGATCTTTCAAGCCCATGGTATCGAAATCCCTCGTTTCAAAAAAGCTGTCAGCATTTAGCTGTTAGCTCAATGAGTTGTCTGTTTGATTTTAACAGCTAATGGCTCAAAATCTTCGATTTGGAAAACATCCTTAATTTACTGGAGATATGGCAATTTCAGCTTTCCGTTCAGGCACTAATTACCTGGAATTACCCTGTTCCTTCGATTAACTTCGGCCGGCCTTCTACCGGTAGTTGTTCTGAACCAAGGTTGAACATACATGTTGAGATTCTGACTTCTTTATGCTAGGGAGTTCCCAGTTAGTAATGGTTATTTTGTCTGATATCTGCGTTATGCTCAAAATTTAATCCTCGGAATATCAATCATATGCCTCCGGTAAAATTTTTCGCACACTTTGATCTCGACCAAAATTCCCTATTTCCGGATAGACACTATTGAGAATACCACTATGAAACAATATGTGATTGATGAAATCCGTTATCAGGATTACGAGAAAATAAAGAAGTATCTGGACGATTCACTTGGTGACTCGGGTGTCGACGGTCTTTACTGGCTGCCTGTGGAGGAGGCGATCCTTTCCGATGTGCAAATGGCCCATACTGCGTGTGCCCCATTTTGCATGGCAATGGAGTTGGAAGAGGACCGGCTGACGGGAGAACTGTTGGTTCGTACCCGCAACCGGGTTCGGTGCGATTGTGTGCACTATGCCGATGAACGCCAGCGTGACTGGCTGATCCGGCAGGTGGATGCTATTTTTGAAAAGCTCGATATCATTACCTGATTGGATGGAACATTGCCGGCAATGCTAAAACAACTAAAGAACACGATTCATACCATGATTGTTGTTTTGTGGGTCATTTTTGTCACCCTGTTTTTGGGGAGTATCATTATTGTGCTATCATTTTTTTCCAAAACGGGGAACGTACCGCATTTATTTGCAAGATGTTGGGCAAATTCCATTTTGTGGGTGGGGCGGACCAAGATTACCGTCACCGGAACCGAGAAGCTCGATCCCGACCAATCCTATATCTATATGCCCAATCACCAAAGCAATGCAGACATTCCTTTGTTGCTTGGGCGGTTACCTGTTCAGTTCCGCTGGTTGGCCAAAGCTGAACTCTTCAAAATTCCCGTTTTTGGCCGGGCCATGCGCGGGGTAGGGTATATCAGCATTGATCGTTCCAACCGCAAATTAGCATTGGAGAGCTTGGAACGAGCAGCAACAACTATTCGCAACGGCACCAGCGTGATGATTTTTCCCGAAGGCACCCGTAGCCGGAATGGTCGTATATTGCCGTTTAAGAAAGGCGGATTCATTCTTTCCGTAGATTCGGGAGTGCCTATTGTACCTATTATCATCCGGGGTACGCACAAATACATGCCCAAGGGGCATTTTTCCATACGTCCCGCCCTGATTACCATGGAAATCCTGGATCCGGTGGAGACAACCGGTTACAACCGCAAAACCAAGAACGAACTACTCGAAAAAATTCGATCCATTTTCGTCGATAATTTAGAAAAAGAGGTCCTGGAGGCATAGACCATGTTGAAACTGATACCTTTGGGAGGTCTGGGTGAAATCGGCTTAAACATGATGGTGGTGGAGTATGGCGATACTATTTTCGTCATCGATGCCGGGATCATGTTTCCCGAGGCCTACATGCTGGGCGTTGATTTTGTAATTCCGAACATGGAGTATCTTCGCCAAAATAGAAGTCGGGTCTCCGGGGTGATTCTCACCCATGCCCATGAGGATCATATCGGTGCAATGCCTTTTTTGCTCAAAGAGATCAACGTACCGGTTTTTGGAACCCCTTTTACCCTGGGTATCCTCCGACACAAGCTGGAAGAGCACGATTTGCTCGAAACCGTGTCCCTGCATGAGGTGCGTTCAAGGGAGTGGCTCAAGATCGGTCCGTTTGAAGTGGAATTCATCCGCGTCAACCACAGTGTCGTGGACGGAGTGGGATTGGCGATTCACACGCCGGTAGGCCTGGTCGTTCACACCGGTGATTTCAAGATGAGCCAGACCATAGTGGGGGGGATGCTTACCGATGTGAGCCGGTTCGCTCAATGCGGAGAGGAGGGGGTGCTGGCGTTATTGTCCGATTCTACCAATGTAGAGAAGGATGGTCACACCATCTCCGACCAGGAGATTGGAAAGGAACTGGCCAGAATCATGGAAGCGGCCACCGGCCGAATTATCATCGCCCTTTTCGCTTCCAATATTGCTCGCATTCAACAAATTGTAAACATCGCCAGTGCACGCCACCGGAAAATCGTCTTCAATGGTCGAAGCATAGAGGTCAGCGTGGCCATCGCACGCAAGCTGGGCTATCTTTCCATTCCCGAGGGGATTGAAATCGACATCGAAGAGGTGAATACCTACCCGGATGATGAGGTCATTATGGTCACCACAGGTAGCCAGGGTGAACCCATGTCGGCTTTGGCGCGAATGGCTTCGGGCATACACAAGCAGATCAAGATTCATCCGAAGGACAAGGTGATTCTTTCCTCTAAATTCATTCCGGGCAATGAGAAGGCGATCGCAAATATTATAAACAACCTCTATCGTCGTGGCGCAGATGTAGTTTATGAGAAGATTTCAAACATTCACGTTTCGGGCCACGCTTTCAAGGAAGAGCTGAGGTTGATGCTCAACCTGACCAAGCCCAAATTTTTCATGCCCATCCACGGTGAGTATCGGCATCTGGTGCTGCATACACGATTGGCACGGGAAACCGGCATCCCCGATGATCATCTCATTTTGGCACAGAACGGCCAGGTGATCGAACTGGAGCCGGATAGCTTTAGAATTTGTAACGGAGTCAAGGCCGGAAGAGTGCTTATCGACGGAAAAGGCGTCGGCGATGTCGGACGCCGTGTGCTGAAAGAGCGCCGTATTCTATCCGAAGAGGGCATGGTCGTCGTCAACATGGCTTTTGACGAAGAGACGGGTATTGTGGTCTATGGCCCGGATATCGTCTCCCGCGGATTTGTTTTCGAAACGGAGACGGGATATTTGCTTCAGGACGCTCAGTGCGTTGTCCTGGAAATTGTTGAGGATGTTACTCCGGATGTACCCAACCGGGTGGATCGTATTCGCCGGCGGATCCAGACAGCTCTTCGGCAATACTTCTTTTTTACGATCGGCCGCCGTCCCGTGATCCTTCCTTTTATAGTGGAGATCTGATGTTGTTAATCCGTTTTCCAGGGCGAGGAACCTGGCGACAATAGGCTTGTCGCTGCTTTACTCCATCGTATGGATAAAATGAAAAAAGAAATTTTAGGCATTATTTTTTTCTTCATGGTGGTTTTCAGCCTGATCAGCCTGCTATCTTTTGATTCGGATGATCCATGCATTTTTTTAAATGCTCAGGGGAGCGGCACCGTTCACAACCTGTTCGGTATTTTTGGAGCCAATTTTTCCGGTATTCTCGTTGGGCTGTTTGGTATCGGTGCCTTTTGGATCCCTTTTCTTTTTCTGTTGGGCAGCATCCTTTTTTTCGGCAAAAATACGGAAAAAGCCCTTTTTCCCCTGGCTCTGGGTGGTATTTTACTGATCATCACCACTGGAAGCCTTCTGGCAATTAAACAAGACCCGTATTTCCTTTTCGGTAACCGGGTTTCCGCAGGCGGCATTATTGGTACGCCCTTGAAATCGTTTTTCGTGAGCTACACCAACCCGACCGGTGGAACGATTATTTTACTGCTGGCCTGGCTTATCGGTTTCATCATGACGACGGGTTTTTCCGTTGTGGCGTTTTACCGGCGATGCAAGGTCGTGAACGCAGGGATTTTTGAGCGGATTTCAACCGTCGTGATCAAGTGGAAGGAGAGACGGCAAAAGAGAGTTAAACGGCGTCGGGTGTTGAAGAAAGAGGCGAAGAATAAGAAAGAGACGATTCAAATCAAAACGCCTAAAGTCAGCCCGGTTCCGGTCAGGCCGGTGCCCAAGCAGGCTGTTTTCGATTTCATGAAACAAGGTTCGGGCTACACTTTGCCTTCGGTTACTTTTCTGGCCGATCCCCAAGAACGCCCCCCATCCACAAGTAAAGAAAATTTGCGGATGCAATCCCGGCTTCTGGAAAAGAAACTGGAAGATTTCGGTGTCCAAGGCAAAGTCGTGGCGGTAACACCTGGACCGGTCATCACCACCTTCGAATACGAACCGGCACCGGGTGTGAAAATCAACCGAGTGGTCAACCTCACCGATGATCTGGCTTTGGCTCTGCGGGCCATCAGCATTCGAATCGTGGCGCCCATCCCGGGAAAAGCGGTCATTGGTGTGGAGATTCCCAATGCCGACCGGGAATTGGTCTGTTTCAAGGAGATGGTCCTTTCTCCTTCTTTTGAAAAGTCCCAGAGCAAGCTGACACTGTGTTTGGGCAAAGATATCGTCGGCCGCCCGGTTTCCGCAGGTCTGGAGAAGATGCCTCACCTCTTGATTGCCGGTGCCACGGGCACCGGAAAAAGCGTTGCACTCAATACCATGATTTGCAGCTTGCTGTACAAGGTGGAACCTGAGCAGGTGAAATTGATCATGGTGGATCCCAAGCGCATAGAACTGTCCATGTACGACGGCATTCCGCATCTGATAACACCTGTTGTCACCGATGTAAAAAAGGCCACCAACGCCTTGTTCTGGGCGGTTCGTGAGATGGAACATCGGTACGAACTGTTGGCGCGGATGAAAGCGCGTAACATCGATCAGTACAATCGGAAAATTGCAAAATTACCTCCTCTTCCACCGCAGGCTGAAGGTGAGGAAAAATCGGTCGAACCACTAGCTCCGCTTCCCTATATTGTTATTATTATCGACGAGTTGGCGGATCTCATGATGGTTGCCTCCAAAGATGTTGAAGTGGCTTTGACCCGACTGGCGCAGATGGCACGGGCCGCCGGCATCCATCTGATTCTTGCCACCCAGCGACCTTCAGTGGATGTTCTCACCGGCATTATCAAAGCGAATTTTCCCACTCGATTGACCTTTCAGGTCTCATCCAAGACCGATTCCCGTACGATCATTGACACCAACGGGGCTGAAAGCCTTTTAGGTATGGGGGACATGCTGTTTTTGCCTCCTGGAACCGCAAAACTCCAGCGTATTCACGGTGCCTATATCTCCGAAGAGGAGTTGAGCAACATAACGGAGTTTTTGAAAAAGCAGAAAACCCCGGATTACGACGATAACGTCATTGAAGCGCCAACTCAAGAGGCGCAAGTGGATGGGGGCGAGAAGGAGTACGACTCCCGTTATGACGATGCCGTGGTGTTGGTTACCCAAGCCGGCCAGGCTTCCATCTCCATGGTCCAGCGGCATCTGAGGATCGGGTATAATCGGGCTGCCCGGATTGTCGAGATGATGGAACAGGAGGGAGTCGTCGGGCCTCAGGATGGAGTGAAGCCGAGAGAGGTGTTGGCGAGAGGAAACTACAACGACATACCTTAATTCACACATTGCATAGGAAACGCGGAAAAGTATAAAATTCTAATCACCAACTAACAAATAAACCATAGTACCCAACCGGTAAACAAAACATGGAACCAAAGACCACAACTCCGATAAACCTGGAACTCATCGATCGCATAAAAGGCTTTTTGGACCCTGAAGAGGGAACAGGGTTGTACGATATAGCGCTGGAAGCATCCCGATTGGGACCCTGTCTGGAGATAGGCAGTTACTGCGGCAAATCAGCGGTTTATCTGGGAAGCGCGTGCCGGGAAAATAAGGAGATCCTGTTTTCCATTGATTACCATCGTGGATCGGAGGAGCAGCAGCCCGGTGAGGAATATTTTGACCCTTCTCTTTTGGATTTCAGGACCTATACCTTGGATACCTTCCCCTTGTTTCGTAAGACCTTATCGATTACACAATTGGAGGAGACGGTAGTGCCTCTGGTCAGCAGGTCGGATGTTGTTGCCCGAAGCTGGGCCACACCGTTGTCCCTGGTATTCATCGATGGGGGACACGCATTTGAAACAGCCCGCACGGATTATGAATGTTGGGCCGATCATATCCTTCCCGGCGGCTATCTGCTGATCCATGATATTTTCGAAAATCCCGAAGAGGGCGGACAGGCACCTTGGGAAGTATATAAAATAGCTTTGTCTTCCGGGCGATTTGAAGAGCGGCCGCGGATCAAATCGTTGGGGGGTGTTAAGGAGAATTTTTCACAAGGGATGACTTGATTAGCTAATTGGAAGAGTCCGGTCGCTTACAGCTTTGAAACACATAAAAACTGGGACCAACGAAATTCGCCTGAGTAGAAATTGGTCTCCATCTGCTATTTTGCTGCAAAATGCTTCTTCAACTGGGATGACATTGTAACCCAGAAAGCGGAGCTATAGAAAAACAGCAGATAATATTTTGATAAACGCATTCCCAAATAAAAACGCGAACCCAATACAAAACAACTACTGATAAGAAACCCTCTATGAAAATATTCCTAATCGCCGGTGCCAGACCCAATTTCATGAAAATCGCCCCTATCGCAAGAGCATTTGACGCCTATCACCAGCTAAACTATAAAATTATTCATACCGGCCAACATTATGACCAAAACATGAGCGACGTCTTTTTTGAAGAACTCGGAATAAGACAACCTGACTACCACCTCAGTGCCGGCGGCGGAACCCACGCCCAGCAGACCGCAAAAATAATGACGGGATTTGAGAAAATCTGTGAAGCCGACAAACCCGATATGGTCATTGTGGTGGGAGATGTAAACTCCACACTCGCCTGCTCCATTGTTGCGAAAAAAATGCATATTTCAGTAGCCCACGTGGAAGCAGGCCTTAGAAGTTATGATATGGAAATGCCCGAGGAGATCAACCGGCTTGTAACCGATTCCATATGCGATCTTTTCTTTGTCACAGAACAGCAGGGGATGGATAATTTAATACAAGAAGGAAAAAACAAAGACGCCCTTCACTTTGTCGGACATGTAATGATCGATAACCTTTTCTACCAGCTTTCAAAGCTTGAGAAAATAAAGAATAATGGCTTTTTATTCAAGGGTTTCAAAGAAGAAAATCTCAGCTATGGCGTTGTTACACTGCACAGGCCTTCAAATGTAGATGACAAAGAAACGCTAAATAGAATCATATCGACACTAACGGAAATATCCAACACAATCCCCCTTGTTTTCCCTATCCATCCCCGCACCGGAAAGAACATGAAGCGATTCGGCATTGTTCCCGGAAAAAACATTAAACTCACCGATCCGCTATCATATATGGAATTCCTTTTTCTTTGGAAAGATGCAACCCTTGCACTCACCGACAGCGGTGGAATGCAAGAGGAGACCACCGCGCTTGGCATTCCCTGCCTGACCATTCGTGAGAATACCGAACGTCCTATAACGATAACTGAAGGGACGAATGAACTGGTGGGAACCTCGAGAGAAAAGATTTTAAGTGCATTTAAACAAATTATTGATGGAAGATGGAAAACCGGACAATGCCCCAAATTCTGGGATGGGAAAGCTGCTGAGCGAATTGCTGGGGTGATTGCTTATACATAATTTTTAAATAGGCATCTCCGTTTAAAAAACTTACTATAACACCCGGTCTTGGCAGTGAACTTGGCAACAAACAAGGAATTAATCTGTCAGGATATCGAAAAATCTACGCGGATAAGAAAAAAATTCGAATTGTCTACAAGATCGTCGATGCAAAGATTCTCATTTAGATTCTTGCCGTCGGGAAACGAGAAGGGATGGAAGTATACAAAAAAGCTGCAACACGCCTTCAAGAAACAAGGAGTCGAGATCTTTGAGACGCCTTTTTATCTCCTTGTTCAATTTACGATGTAGCACCTAAAACCTAAACGGTTTGGGGAAACGCATGAAATCATCACCGTCCCCGAACCCCGTCCCGGGCGAGAGGAAAAGGTTTCACGCAAAGGTTTCGTCTATAATCTGTGAAATCCGTGAAATCTGTGGACAAAAAAATGATCCGCAGATT
>DAOWNV010000016.1 GCA_030642405.1 Desulfosarcina sp. | reverse complement strand
GAGCTGGAAAGATTAACCACAGAGGACACAGAGAGCACAGAGAAGAATGAGGCAAAACCCTTATACGGAAAAATAATTGGATGCGGTATCAGTTATACGTACATGAGCGGATGCAGGCCATCACCATATTCAGGTGACCCCCCGGCTATCCACATGGCATTGAATCAGCCCTGCCGTGGGTCGTTGCGAAAGCATGTTCTCCCATTCCGGCTTCAGGGCGGAGATGTTGTCGGCTTCACCGATGGCCCACAGGCACCCTCCACCCCCGGCTCCGGTAAAGCGGGCGCCGCACCCTGCTTGGATGGCTGCGGCCCACAATCGGTCGCCCATCTCCTCGAGTACCTGGGGGGTTAGGGCTTTTCGAATTGTTGTTTCCCGGTTCATGACATCGGCGGCGGCCTTCATATCCAGCCGTTTAACGGCATGGGCAAATTCAAGGGTCAATCCGGCAATCGTACGCCATTTTTCACGATGATGGCCGGAGATGAATTGGTTCACCCAGGTGCTGTTGACATCGCGGGAGATGTGGGTAACACCCAGGTAGGCAACCAGCAGGCTTTTATCCAATAAGGGAATGCAATCGTTTTTTAACAAAGGCTGTTGCAAAAAGGGCGGCTGACTTGGATCCGCCGGCCATAACCATGCGTTTACGCCCCCAAAAGCTGCGGCCAGTTGATCCTGAATCCCGCAGGGAATTCCGGCCGCCCCTTGCTCGATGGCGTGTGCCAACAGTGCGATCCGCTTTTTGGGAATTTCTGTTTGGCCCATCATTTTTTTTGCTCTGGAAAAAGCGGCGATGAGGGCAACGGCTGCGACCGACGATCCGCCCAACCCGCTTTTGGGAGGTGAGGTGCTATGGATCTTAATGTGAACGCCCCGAACGGCAAAATAATCAGCCACGGCAAACATAAGTCCCAAAGGGTGGTTGTAGGGTGCGGTGAAAGGATGGAATACGGCATCGGAAAAGCCTGCAGACGATATGTGAATCCGATCGTCGTCAACTGGGCTCAAGGTAACGGTTGTACGAAGATCCAAAGCGATATTTACCGTTGATGGGGTCATTTTTCTTAACGGGTAGTGAAAACTGCTGATGTCAAGCGTTCCTCCGAAATCGATGCGACAGGGAGCGGAAGTGGTAATGATCTGTTTTTTCAGTATGGAGCTGATATCTTCGAGTTGCATTTTTTTTTAAAACTTCCATTTTCTTTTTATCGTTTTCCGGATAGCTCGCAGCACCTTCAAACTTTTCGGATTTCTTCCAATATGAAATGGAACGAAAATTTCCAGAAACCTGATTCCCTCGTCGATGGCCAAGGGGGTAAACCGGATGCGGGCTGCACGATCCAAATCTTTGTTATTCGTCCAGATAAGTTGTTTCAGTGTTCCTTTGCTGATTTTTACCCCCCCGTTTCTCGATACACCGCAGCAGGTTGGACAGGCAATGCCACCGCTCGACGGGTCTGAAACCAACGTGGCATACTTGATTTGATCCAGACATGTTTTACAGTGGTGGCAGTGGTCGAAATTGGGGCGAAAGCCGGCCAGAGACAAAAAGCGCATTTGAAACAAGATGCTGAGTACTTCAACCGGAATCTCCCCACGGTTGAGTTCGGACAAAACGTGTACGGTGAGCTGATACAGTTGTTTCTGGGGTTCACCTTCGACCATCCAAAGATAAATCAATTCCGCCCAGTAGCTGGCGTAAGCGGTTTTGACGATATCTTCCCGAATATTGAAAAACGGATCTTCTATAGACGCTTCCTGAAGAATCGGTAACCCTTTTTTCCGCCCTTTGGAAAGAACCACATTAAGCTTGGAGAAGGGCTCAAGCACGCCGGGGAAACGCTTGACACTTTTTTTAGCTGATTTGGCAATGGCGCTGGTTTTTCCTTCTGCCTCGGTGAACAGAGTGACAATGAGATCGTAGTCGCCGAACTCGATTCGGCGTAGCAGGATGGCGGATGTGCTTAACGCGGACATGGCGTCAGACGCCGATAAAATGTGTGGCGATGGAAAAATAGAAATAGACGCTTATAATATCGATGGCAGTTGTTACAAATGGGCCGGTAGCGACTGCCGGGTCGATGTTCAGTCGTGCAAACAGCATGGGCACGCAAGATCCCACCAGTGCAGCGACGGACATGGAACAGATGACGGCAAGGCAAACCGCCAGTGCCAGCAAAATGGTGTTGTACTGAAATTGAGCCACTAAACCGATGAACAGCCCGTAGACAATGCCCAAAATCAACCCAATAGCCAATTCTTTGCCGACGACGGACCAGATATCCCTGATGTCAAGTCTTCCGGTGGCAAGACCGCGTACAACGATGGTTGAAGACTGGGTACCGATGTTTCCCCCCATACCCATAATCACGGGAATAAAAGCAGCCAGATAGGTCAGCCGGCTCAAGCTGGCCTCGAATTGATTGATTACATAAAAAGCGAAGACTCCCCCCAGACAGCTGGCAAAGAGCCAGGGCAGACGGATTCGTGTGCTTTTGAAGATGCTCTGGGTCTCCACAAACTCCTCGCCCACACCGGCCATTTTAAGGATATCCTCGGTGGCTTCTTCGCGGAAAATGTCGATGACGTCATCTACGGTAACGATACCTACCAGGCGGTTGCTTTCATCGACGACGGGGACGGCCAGAATATCGTACCGGGCGACCAATTTGGCCACCTCTTCCTGATCCATGTGGGTTTGTACACTAAGGACATCGGTGGCCATGAAGGTCTTCAAAGGGGTTTGGGGCTGAACAACAACTAATTGTCGCAATGAACACACTCCCACCAGCTTGTTGTGTTCATCCACCGCATAGAGATAAAACGGCATCTCTACATCGGCAAATTCTTTCTGGATCCGCTCGATGGCTTCCCTGGCTGTAATTTCCTGATTCAATGCAATGAAGTCCGGGTTCATGATGCCGCCGGCGGTGTCATCTTCGAATCGCATGAGATCTTCGACCTCGTCGGAGCCTTCTTTCTCCATGCGTTTCAACAGGCCGTCGGCGGTCTCATCGGGAAGCTCCTTTAACAGGTCGGCAACATCGTCATTGGGCATCGCTTCAAGGATAGTCACAACTTCATCCGGGTCGATACCGTCGATGAGGTTAATGAAGATGTCCGTATCTACCTCACTGAACAGGATACCTTTTTGCTCTACTTCGTCGATCATATCGAAAAGGATTCGTTGATCCTTGGTCGGTAAGGAGTGAAACAGGGTGGACAAGTCGGCACCATGCGTCTTGTTGATGATCTTTTTCAGGCGGCTTGTGGCGCCTCTTCGAAGCAACCGTTTTACACTGACAGTTAATATTCTCTGGCGGTCCTGGTGCATATTCGTAACCTTTGCATCACCGAGTGAATGAAAAACAATTGAGCTTAGGGGATTTTTAAACTAACTATCTGTCCCTTGCTTCCGTATATTTGTACCGGACGTCCATTGAGGAAAATTACCAACCCTGTGGCATTGCCGATCATCAGGTTAAAGTTGTCTGTACCTTCCAATTCCAGACGATCTTCCGGCTTTAAATCGTAGGACCGGGCATTTTTGCCATCCACAAGCACTTTCAGCCACGTCTCTTCCACAGCAGTCACCTGGAGCTTCAGGTTCTCTTTCGGTGTATCTGCGGTGATTCGATTGGTGTCATTGGTTGATAGTTCGGGCCAAGCAGTTCTGCCCGACGCAGTGGTGGTAGGTAACGGCGCTTTGTCAGGAAAAATATCGGTAAATCGGACCAGCAGCAATATTCCTGTGATTACACCGACGGTTGTCAAAATTCGCCGGAGCGCGATCAACTTTGCCTGTCTTTTCAGTGCTTGTTGTTTTGTGTTATCCTTTTGTTCCAGTTCCGCCACATAGAGATTGACCGCTGTTTCGGTATCAACTCCCATCGCTTTAGCGTAGGTCCTAATGAATCCTTTTACGTAAGGTGGTGGAGGAAGACGGTCATGGGCATTTTCCTCCATGGCTCTGATCAAGTGGACGGTGATCTTCGTATTCCTTGAGAGTGTGTGGATCTCAAGTTCCCGTTCAAGCCTGACGCTTTTAAGATAGCTTCCAAATAGTTGCTGATTTATTTCCGATTTCATTAATGTCAGTTAATGATCTTTACATGTGACCGGTCTCTAAGGTCTTCCAGCCAGGAAATGAATTTATCGTCGACCACCTTGGCAAACATCTTTTCGTGTAACTCTTCTCTTACGGATTCCAGAGGGATTCCTTCAGATCGATTAATTGCTTCGACATAAAAAATCTGCATTCCATAATCTGTTTCCAGTACGGAAGTGGTCTGACCCTGAACAAGCCCGTCAAGGGCAGACAGAATCTGAGGAGAAAGGGTGCTTTCTTCAAACTCGCCGATATCGCCGCCCTCTCCGGCAGTCGGTCCCTGGCTGTAGATTTCTGCAAGATCTGAAAAATCTTCACCGTCGACTATCCTGGACCGTAGCGCTTCAATTTGTTCCCATGCAGCTTTTTTTTTATCGTCCGTCGCATATTCCGGTACCCGAATCAGGATGTTTTTCAAATGGTAATGACGTTTTCCGCCATACATCTCGGGATGATTATCGTAATAGGTCTGAATTTCTGCATCGGTAATAACGATTTTGGATTTTATTTGGGTGTTGACCAACCGTGTACGCATAATTTGTTTTCTGATTTTTTCCCGATACTGATCCATGGGAATCTGTTCCTGGGCCAGATAGCCCCTTAATTCCTCATCGGTGAATGCGTTCGCTTCCTTGATCCGTTCAATGGTATTATCGATCTCTTTATTTTCTATTTTAATATGATGACGCCGGATTTCCTGATCGGTGAGCTTTTCGTCCACCAGACGATTCAACATCTCCTTGCGCACCTCGAATAGCGTCCGGCGCTCTTTTTCCGAATCAAATCCCTGCTGCCGGATACGTTGGGAATAGACCGTCATTTCTTTGTTGAGTTCCGAGAGTAAAATGATATCCTCATTTACAACAGCAACGATTCGGTCAAGAAGCTGTGAGGCAGCAGAATCCGTTGCTGTGGTGCTGATGATCAAAACCAATATCGCAACCACCGCACCCAAAGCGCGATTTCGCTTCGAAATAATTGGTCTGTTCAACATGTAACGTATTGCAACCTTTCTAAATATTGATTTCTATAAACCATCAAGAACTAACATGTTGCGCTATTTCGATCAAGATGTTTTTCGTTTGACCCAATAAACCCCTGGGGGATGCCTTGGCAAGGTTTGCTTTGAACAGGTGATCAGGTGTGAATCGATAACGATTCTTTCCTTCGGTGATCATTTGAATTATTCCAAGCGGCCGGTGTTGGTGGGATTCACTGAATGCCAGAACCAGCTGTTGACCGAAAAGATCCAGGCGTTTAACACCTGCGCGAACCGACAAGACTCGAAGCATGATTTTAAGCAAAAGGTTTTCCGCTTCCTCGGGAAGCTGTCCGAAACGATCCAAAAGCTCCGCTTTCATGGCGGAGATGTCCTTTATGTCCGTCATTTTTGCCAGGCGGCGATAAAAAGAGAGACGCTGGTCAATGTCGGGAACATAATTTTCAGCCAGGTGGGCAGACATGGGCAGGTTGAGTTCCGGTTCGAGGCCCTCGATTATGGGTTCGCCTTTCAATTGTGCAACGGCCTCTTCCATGAGTTTGAGGAACATGTCATATCCGACGGCGGCAATATGCCCTGATTGGGATGCACCCAAAATTGCGCCCCCTCCGCGGATTTTCAGGTCGTTCATGGCAATCTGGAAGCCTGATCCCAGGTCACTGTGCTCCATGAGCACTTTCAGTCGTTTTTGGGCATTGGTGCCAAGACGGCTCTCTTCCGGGATGAAAAGGTATGCGTAAGCCTGCTCGTCGGAGCGCCCCACACGGCCGCGCAACTGGTACATTTGGGACAAGCCGAAGCGGTCCGCCCGGTTTACAATGATCGTATTGGCAGTGGCGATGTCGATGCCGGATTCAATGATGGTGGTGCACACCAGCATATCGATTTCCCGGTTTAAAAAGCGCATCATGGTTTTTTCCAATGCCTCTTCCGGCATTTGGCCGTGGGCGACGGCTAAGCGTACCTCGGGGACTTTCTCCTGCAGGTAGTTGGCCATTCGTTCGATGGACTGAACGTGATTGTGGACGAAAAAGATTTGGCCGCCACGTCCTAATTCGTTTCGGACGGCTTCCACAATGACAGTGTCGTCAAATTCGCAAACGAAGGTGATGATAGCCTGACGCTGCTCCGGTGGGGTCGAGATCACGCTGATATCCCGAATTCCCATCATGGAAAGATGCAATGTCCGAGGAATTGGGGTGGCAGTGAGGGCCAGTACATCCACGCTGGTGCGCAGCTGTTTGAGTTTTTCTTTGTGACGGACACCGAAGCGTTGTTCCTCGTCGATGATAAACAGGCCCAGGTCGGTGAATGAGACGTCTTTTTGGAGTAATCGGTGTGTGCCGATGACGATATCGACAATACCTTTTTTTATTTCTTCCACAATCCGGCGCTGTTCTACCTTTGACCGGAATCGGCTAAGGCATGCCACCTTCACCGGATAGGTTTCGAATCTTTCGGAAAAGGTGGCAAAGTGCTGTTCGGCCAGTACTGTTGTGGGCACCAGCATGGCTACTTGTTTCGCTTCGCTGATGGATAGAAAAGAGGCACGCAGCGCTACTTCGGTCTTCCCGTACCCCACATCACCACAGATCAGCCTGTCCATAGGGGACGGGCTTCGCATGTCCTCCAGTACCTCTTCAATGGCTTTGTATTGGTCCGGCGTCTCTTCATAGGGAAAATCCGCTTCGAAGTCGGCAAACTGTTCATCGGCAACGCCATAACGGTGCCCGGTGTTGACTTTTCGCTGAGCATAGATATTAAGAAGTTCTCCGGCGATTTTTTCCGCTGATTTACGGACTTTTTCCTTGGCCCTCTCCCAGGATCGTCCCCCCATTTTGTCAAGGAGAGGAATCGTTCCTTCGACGCCCATGTATTTTTGGATCAATCCCATACGATCCACGGGAAGGTAAAGGCGGTCGTCGTTTCTGTAAACGATCAGCAGGAAATCGTTAACCGTTCCTTCCAGCGTCAATTTGACCAATCCTTCGTAGAGGCCGATCCCGTGTTCGTCATGGACAACCAGGTCATTTTGTTTGAGATCGGAAAATGCGAGAAGTTCCGTGTGAACTTTTGATTTACCGGGTCGTGGTCGTTTGGTGCGGGAACCGAATATCTCGGTTTCAGTAACTACGGCCAGGTTGTCGCCGGTCCAGATAAATCCGCTCGACAGGCATCCCCGGCAGATGGACAAGTGTCCGGGCCTAAGCTTTGCCGGAAAGGACCCGTCTGTTTCGGCATCAATACCATATGGGGATAAGATCGATGCAAGACGGCTGACCTGTCGGTTTGTTTCACAGGCCATCACGACTGCACGGCCCGCATCTTTTTGTGTAGCCAGCCACTGAAGGAGCGGGGCAGCCGGTTGGTCCGTCTTTCTAGCATGTTCCATGGCCAATGCCAGGTCATTGTTGTCGGAAACCTCGGCGTTTAGTGCCTGTCGTTTGTCGGCACCGGTCACCGCCAAAGGGGAAAGGGAAATGGCCCGGCGTCGATTCAGTTCGTTTTGAATTTCCGCCCAGTCTAAAAAAAGGTCTGACGGATGGACGCACAAATTCTGTTCGCTACAGGCCTTTTCGTAATTTACAGAAGCTGTTTGGGCACTTTTTTCAACAGCTTGGGCCAATAGTGCCGGATTGTCGGCGAGTATCACCGTGTTTTTGGAAAGGTAGTCGAACAAGGTGTCCATTTTGTCGTAGATTAACGGGGTGAGGCTTTCGAGGCCGGGAAACACTCCCTGGTCCTTGATTCGTTGAACCAGTTCTCGCATCGTCGTGCGTGGGAGTTCCTGCTCTGATGCCCGTGCCCGGAATCTACCAACGATTTCATCCAGTCTGGTTTTGTCCAGGTTCACTTCTTTAGCCGGAAGAATCACCGCTTCATGGATGTGATCCAGGCTTCGCTGGGTGGCTGGAGAAAAAAAGCGCATGGTTTCCACGAAATCACCGAACAATTCGATGCGCAGCGGGTTGTCATAAAGGGGGGAAAAAATATCGATAATTCCGCCGCGGACACAAAAATCTCCATGTTCTTCGACGATGACGCTGCGGGTGTACCCACCGGCCACCAGTTGGGAGATTAAATGATCCGGTTCGATCTCTTCTTCAGCGATGATCAATTCGGCAAAGTCGGTAAGTACGGTTTTCGGGATCAGTTTTTGACGCAGAGCTGCGGCCGTGGTTATGGTTACTCGTGCCTGTCCACTGTCTACCATGGTGTAAAGTGCCTTTATGCGACGGGCCGCTGTTTCGTTGTGGTAGGACATGAATTTGAACGGGGAGATATTGTAGGAGGGAAAATTGACAACCGACATTCCCGTTCCCCCGCGAAAGAAATCGAATTGTGCCTGCCAGTTTTCAGCTGATTTGATCGAGTCGGTTACGACCAGCACGGGTAATCTTAACCGGCCGTTGATGGCGGCTGCCAGACGGCCGCCGGCACTGCCGTTCATGCCTGTGACGGCAAATGGGCTGGAACGTTCGGCGATGGCTTTTGCCAACCCGGCGGATGCACTTTTTTCTTGATTTTGGTCAGTAAACACTATACAAATTCTTTCTGTTTTAGCCACCGTAGCTCAGTTGGTAGAGCAACGCATTCGTAATGCGTAGGTCCGCGGTTCGACTCCGCGCGGTGGCTCCATAGCTAATCCGGGTTCCCCCTATTTTTTGTGGGAACCCTTTTTTTTCTGTTGTCGAGAAGCCGGAAAGCTTCAGGCCCTGTGTTGCCCAAGGTTATTAGCGCAACCTGAATCGTTTTTGCAACCGTCGTTTATAGAGGAGTTATCGCCCATGCGTCTTTCACCCCAACAGCAAGCCGCCGTTGAGCATGTCGGATCTCCAGCCCTTGTGGTTGCAGGTGCCGGGTCCGGAAAGACCCGCACGTTGACGGCCAAGTTCGCTCATCTGGTTGAATCAGGCATCCAACCGGAGCGTATCCTGGCCATTACCTTTACCAACAAGGCTGCAGACGAGATGAAGAGGCGACTCATTAGTATGACCGGTATGGGAATCCGTAGTTTTCCCTGGGTTAGGACCTATCATAGCGCCTGCTATCAGATTCTCAAAGAACACAGCCATCGCCTTGATATGCATCCTCCTCTTCAGGTGTTTACAACCTACCACCAGCAAAAGACCGTGAAGGAGGTGTTGCTGGAGCTCAACTACGATAAAAAACACGCGATGGGCGTTCTCGGCCGGATCTCCAATGCAAAAAACAGTGGACATCCCGGTGCCTATTTCGACCACCATCCACGGCAGGGAAATATCAGGCTCATCGATGTCTACGAGCGTTACGAAGAGATGTTAAGAGCTGCCAATGCCGTTGATTTCGACAATATTTTACTGTTTACCCGCAACCTGTTACGGGATCATGAAGACCTGCGGACACGCTATCAGGAACAATTTCAATACATTTTATGTGATGAATACCAAGATACCAATGACCTCAATGAGGAAATCACCGCCCTTTTGTTAAAAGAGGGAAACCTGTTTGCCGTCGGCGACGATTGGCAGTCTATTTACTCCTTCCGGATGAGTAATGTCAGCCACTTCCTGTCGTTCAAGAAAAAGTATAAAGGGGCCAAAATTTTTCGGCTGGAGCAGAATTTTCGCAGTGCTGATGAGATCGTGCAACTGGGCAACCGGGTCATCGGAAATAATGAGAACCGGATGGATAAAGCCTGCTTCTCGGAAAAAGAGGGCGGGGTAGTGGAAATTCATGAATTTTACAGCGACTACGAAGAGGCAGGATGGGTGGCGGATAAAATTCATTCACTTATGCGGATGGATATCCCTTTGGAAAAGATGGCGGTGTTGTATCGTACCAAATTCTGTTCCCTCTCTTTTGAACAGGCATTTCGACGGGCGCAGATCCCCTACCACATGATGGGAGGCAAGGGTTTTTTTGATCGGGTAGAGATACTTGATCTCAACTGCTACATTACTGCCGCGGTTTTTGATAAAGACAACACCGCCTTCGAGCGAGTCCTTAATACGCCCAAACGAGGTATCGGTCCCGGAACCGTCAAGAAAATTTCCATGCTGCGAGACGGCGATATGAGCCTGAAAGATGCTGCTGGAAAGGCTGTTTCGGAACGAGTTCTCACTCCCAAACTGTACAATGCGCTCAAAGAACTTTTGACCTTGTTGGATGACATCCGTGATCTACGACCTGATGAAGCCATCAAGCAGACTATCGAAAGAACCGGATATGTGGCTCATTTGGAAAAATACACCCGCGCCAACTCCATGGATCTTACCGCCAGGAAGGAGAATATTGAACAATTGATTCATTCCGCTTCCCAAAAAGAGACAATCCAGGATTATTTGGAAGAGGCGGCGCTGATCCGTGAGGATAAGGATGAGGATGGGGAGGAGGCGTCCTCAGGCGTAAACCTTTCCACCATACATGGAGCCAAAGGGCTGGAATTTCATACGGTTTTTGTTGTCGGCTGTGAGGAGCAGCTTTTTCCCCACTGGCGGTCAATGGATCGGGCTAAGGATTTGGAGGAGGAGCGCCGGCTCATGTATGTGGCGGTAACGCGTGCAGAACGCTGCCTGTTCATTACATCCGCCGCTTCCCGCAAAGGTCAGTTCAACCCCCGCAGCCGGTTTCTTGACGAAATCGAATCGGTATTGACTGAAGGATAAATGGCATATATACGACGAAAAGGAGAGTTCCATACACCCAATCGGGAACTTCTAAAAGCCAGTTGATCCGTTCATGCAAGGCACTGAGCCCTTTCACCATAGCTTGTAGATATATCGGTATGTTAGGCGCCTTTATGACGTCTCGCCGCTAAACTCTATAAAATAATTTCTGGTTGTGCGAAATATAAGTCAAGAAAGGTTCAAATTGTTCTTTTAATAATTTCCAAAATCCTCATTTTGTTACTATCGAACCCTACCTATTGTTTAATATTAGAATTTAACCTACCAATAATTAGTTGATAAATCGGTAAGATAAGTCTATATTGGTAATATTTTTTCTTTTGGTATAGATAATGCTTCTTATAATGATATTTATGTTTTGATCCAATTTCGATCCAACGTATATTTCACATTTAATTGTAAATATAGACCAGAAGTTTTTGCTTTTAACAAATAACAAAAAAAAGGGGGCGGTGGGGATCAAATTCATATCAGCTTAATTGTACAAGTACATGGAAAAAATAATCGAAAAAAAAAGGAGGTAACTATGCCGAGTTTTGTCATTGATGAAAAATGTGATGGTTGTAAGGGAGGGGACAAAACTGCATGTTTGTACATTTGTCCTAACGATTTAATGGTTCTGGATGCAGACAGAATGAAAGCTTATAATTGCGAGCCGGATATGTGCTGGGAGTGCTATAATTGTGTAAAAATCTGTCCAACACAGGCTGTTGAGGTACGTGGTTATGCTGATTTTACACCGCTAGGCGCAAGTGTTGTACCGATGAGGGGTTCAGAAGATATCATGTGGACCGTCAAATTCAGAGGCGGTACGATCAAGCGGTTCAAGTTTCCTATCAGAACAACAGCGGAAGGGGAGGCCAAACCCGATGGCGGCTTTGGCGTAGGATCTGGAACTTTGGATGATCAGATCCTGTATACGGAACCGGCATCTTTGAAAGAAGATAAACTCTGGACACTTGGAGATTAAAGGAGGTGACGAATTATGCAAGAATTCAAAACAGTCGAGGTTACCACTGATTTTTTAATTATCGGTCCAGGAATGGCGGGATGCGGCGCTGCTGTGGAAGGTGCATATTGGGCTAAAGAAAATAATTTGAAAGTTACCGTGGTGGATAAGGCCGCTATGGAACGAAGCGGTGCTGTAGGAATGGGGCTTTCAGCCATCAATCAATATCAGGGTGATAATAGCCCTGTCGATTATCTCAGCTATGTCAGGCAAGACCTAATGGGTCTTTGCCGGGATGATCTGGTCATGGATATTTCCAGGCACGTCAACGGATCGGTCCACATGTTTGAGGAATACGGACTTCCAATCTGGAAAGATGGAGAAGGCAATTATGTCCATGAAGGCCGGTGGCAACTTATGATCAACGGCGAATCTTATAAGGCCATCGTTGCTGAGGCCGCCAAGAACGCTGTTGGCATGGACAACGTTATCGAACGCGTATTTGTTGTTCGACTTTTACTCGACAAAAACGACAAAAATAAAGTGGCAGGCGCTATAGGGTTCAGCGTAAGAGATCCCGAAATCTATGTATTTAAATTTAAAACCTGCCTTGCATGTGCAGGCGGTGCCGTTCACGTTTTTAAACCGCGGTCAACCGGAGAAGGTTTAGGTAGGGCATGGTATCCACCTTGGAATGCAGGGTCAACCTCTTATCTGACGACCACTGCCGGTGCTGAAATGACTTCCCAGGAGGTTGTTTTCATTCCCGGAAGGTACAAGGATGCATATGGCCCGGTGGGGGCATGGTTCTTGCTATTTAAGGCGGCGGCAACTTCAGCCACCGGTTTCAACTACATGGCCGAAGGCTTGGCTGAGGGGGGCGAACTTCACAACTGGCCGCCCTATGGGGAAGTTAAACCGATTCCCACTTGCCTTAGAAACCACCTGATGATGATTGAAATGTTCCATAAGGGTGATGGCCCGATTTTAATTCATACGGATAAGGCCATTAAAAAGATTGCGGATAGAGCTCCTGATGAAAAAACATATAAAAAGGAGATGAAAAAGCTTGAGGCCGAAGCATGGGAGGACTTTCTCGACATGACCATCAGCCAGGCGGTTCTCTGGGCCTCAAAGGATGTATTCCCCGAGGAGGGACCTTCCGAAATCCAGCCGTCAGAACCTTACTTTATCGGTTCCCACTCCGGGGCTTCCGGTGCATGGTGCAGTGGCCCTGAAGATATCCAGACCGAAGAATCCAAGAAGGAGTATTTCTGGGGTTACAACCGTATGACCACGGTAAAAGGCCTGTTTTCAGCCGGTGACGGCGTCGGGCTGTCAAGCCACAAGTTTTCTTCGGGTTCTTTTACCGAGGGACGAATTGCAGCAAAAGCGGCTATAAAGTATTGTGTGGATAATCCTGAAATGCCTGAATTTGATTCCGCAGAAGTGGATAAGCTAAAGGAGCAGATTGTGCTTCCGCTTAAGTACTATGAAGAGCATACAGCTTACACCACCCTGGGTACGGCTACCAAAAAGTATGATATGCCGGTGGAGGAAGTCAATCCGTATTACATTACCCCTAAAATGGCCATATTCCGTCTTAACAAGATCATGGATGAATACGTAGCCGGCTGGGGTACACAGTACACCTGCAGCGCGATCACGCTGAATATTGCTCTTGATCTTCTGAAACTCCTCAAAGAGGATCTTCCCAAACTCGCTGCTCGAAATCTTCATGAGTTGATGCGGTGCTGGGAAAACGTCCACAGGGTCCAGATCGCTGAAGCCCATACTCGGCATAAACTATTCCGTGAGGAAACCAGATGGCCCGGGTACTACTACCGTTCTGATTTCCGAAAGATGGATGAAGATAAATGGGGAAAGGTATACGTAAACTCTGTTTACGATGCGGAAAAAGATGAGTTTACAATGCTGACAAGACCGTTAGTACATCTTGTAGACATTAAAGATGTCGTGGGCATGTAAGTTCTGTAATTTGCCCCCAGGTACCGATGCGCGGCTGGGGGTAAATCCTTTTCTGGTAGAGTATTTGATGTTTCCGCCCATTTAAAGGAATCTTAAAATGATATGCGCTGACAAAGCAGAAAATATGATTGAGCGGGTGACAGAGATCTATATTGCGGTTTTTCCGATGCCGGTCAGCGATAATCGGATGGCAGAGGTAATATTGGCCGGCTTTAAAAAAGATTCGGAGAATCCAAATACGTCAATTGTCCGGGCGACCGTCGAGACTCAAGTGAATGCAGTAGACAATTTGGTCGCTCTATGCGATGAGATCGTAGATGAACAAAAGGAAATAGTATCTTATCGATTATTGAAGTTTGATCAAGACGGAATCCATACCCTTAATCCTGATGACTTCCGGACTTTTGATCAAGGATTCGGGAATGTCCGTTGGAACTTATGTTAATATAAAAGATTTTTGGGCAAGATACCTGTGTAATGCCATACGGGTATCCTCCATGGCAGCTGCATGAGCCGGCATTCTTGTGCGGCTGTCAATTATTGTGATCTCACATTTTTCAGTTTAAAACAGAGAAGATAAATATATGAGTAATTCCAGTGAGTTGCAATTTGATACGATGTCAGAAGCAGAGCTTGAACCTGTTTTGGAGCTTCTTCAGGGGGGTGATCCGGATGTTATCGCTCTAAAAGCCGGAATCAAAAAGGAACAGCTTTTCCGGATGCGGGATGATTTGCTAGCTCAGGCCGAGCGTAAGAGGGATGAATTTACTGATGTGCCCTCGGAAAAAATCGGCAGGAATGAGCCCTGTCCCTGCGGTTCCGGGAAAAAATACAAGCATTGCTGTTTAGAAAGACATGAGGCAGCCAGACAGGCCAAAGATCCGGAACAGGCAGAAAATTTGCGGGCAAAGGAAAGAGAGCAAAAACAACTTATTAAGCACATTGAAAAGGCCTTTGGCCTGCTGAGCTCCCGGAAAAATGCCGAAGCGATTCGGCTTGCATTGAATCTGATTAGCAACTACCCAAATGAAGACAGGCTTCATGATATAGTGGCAACCTGTCATTTATATGCCGGTGAGTGCGAGAAGGCAATCGAGATTTGCAGGTGCAGGCTGGAAGTTGCCAGATCGGAAAAAGATTACTTTATCGAACACGGGCGCTATCGGGATGCTGAGATAGATAAGCCTGCATTATCCTACTACTATCCTCCCCTGACATGGCTGCAGAAATATTGGATCGCCCTGAAGACAAAAGATTATTTAGTCCTGTATTCCGAAATGAAAAATGCGAAGATTATCGCACTTATAAAAAAACTTCAAACAGCAGATGATACAAATCAATTTCCGGAAAAACATTCCAATGGTCTTGAACTACGTAAGAATGCCCTAAAGGAAACACTGGACAAGCTTAATACAATAGGACCTGAGATTATACCGTATCTCTTGCCACTGGCCTGTAAATACTCCTGGGCAGGAATTTTTGTGCCTGAAATTCTTTCCTCTTATAAAACAGACATGGCAATTCATACCCTTATTGACATGTCGATGTTCGGCTTTGCTTATGCATCCGGGGCCAGCCTCCATTACCTGGAGAATCTAAGAGAAACAGTCATACCTTATATTGAGGAGGCCTTTTCCAGGGATAAAGCATTTGATCCAATAAAAACCGGCATTGTATCGGTACTCGGGAATATTCGAGTCCCGGCCTCCTATGAATTGCTTTTACGCCTTCTTGAGCATGAGAGCTCTCACATAGTCAATTGGGTGGGAGATGCTCTTGGTAAATATAATAACGTCGAGGCCCTGCCTGTTATGATTGCTGCAACTCAAAGAATCGGGGGCGAGAAAATGATCGATGCGGCGATTGAAAAGTTGAAAGACCTGTAAGATCTTAGATAGCAGGATACAGACTGTATGGTGACGAATATCTGTATGCTCGGTAATGATCAGCTTTCACTTGCAAGTTTGATTTTGAATGCAGAAAATTGGGGTGATTTCCTGGTGTAATTTTTAACCAGTTTTAGGGTGTTTTCATTGTCACAGATGATTTGATTACAATTGCACCGTCTGTTACACTTATCACAGAAGTAATCTTCATCAAGGGAATTACCACAGGCGCAATAAGGTTTCATTATCAGCGATCCATTTTCCAGGGTCGCCTCGTAATGATCGCGGAGAAGGTTGTTATTTTCTATAATCTTAGTCATGCTCTTTCCTTTCTTTTGATATGAGATATTTTCAAAGCCTTTACATTTATAGATCGTTTTCTGATAATTTCAAGTCGATTTTTTTAGGTTCTTGTTATATTAAATAACATGATATAATATTAAATCATTATTAAATCATTATTAAATCATTATTAAATTTACCGAGATAAAGAGATGTCAGACAAGAAAGCACCGATGTGTCCCCATTGTGGGCAAGAGATGAAAAAATGGAAAGTTCCCATTGCCTCTACTTGGCCTAATGAATTCTTTTACATTTGTTTTAATGACGAATGTTCCTATTTTGTTCAAGGCTGGGAACGGGTATGGGAACAACAGGCAACCAGGGCATCGTATCGCTGCCGTATAGATCCTGATACAGGAAAAGGAGCACCCATACCGGTATGGTCTTATGACGCCCTGAAAGATAATATTATGGAGTAAGGCCGGCCATTATGCACGGTGGTGGCTGCTAATCGGAATGGTCTTTTCTCCAAACAGGGAAAATTTAAGCCATTGACAGGCAAATGCCATCAGTTCAGTTTCATCTGTTTTGATTCGTTTTTGAACATCTTTCGTAATATCAAACTTATCCAGAAAAGTTGTTTCAAATATAAAACGCCTGAATTCATCCAGGCTGTAATAGGCCATATAATACATTTGTAACTGCTGGTCGTTTAGCGCCTTGATGGTTTTTGCTTGCCTGCCTGCCGTGATGTTCATGAAAGAATCATTCATGGCATTATATTCGTCCATGCCCTGATTAATAATCCACTCTTGAACCGTCCAATCCCGTTTTTCATTAAACCCGAGGCAGTGAGACTCTTTTACAACAAAGTAATATTCTCCTGCAGGGTGTTCCTCGAATATTTTCGAGGCCGCCCGTCCAAGGGGATAAAGGCGACAGGCACTTGGCCGATCTTCATAGACAGCACAACCGTCCGGGCTCACAAAAGGACAACGACGGGTTTTATCATTATTCATTGTTAGCTTGACGACCGGAACCCCATAAGCTTCATCGATATAACTATTGGTGTACTTTTCTAAGAATGCCTCGGATGAGAGGTTGAGCCTGTTTTTAAGGCGAAGGACATCATAAGGGGTAAGCACCAGATTAAGATTGGCACAACATTTTGTGAAGCATGGCAAGTCTTTATGGCAGGCAAACCGGAATATCCGGTCCGGTATGGGTTGCATCAGTTCCTGATCTATCATTTGCTTTTCAGCTCCTGCTTTTTGGTCTCCATGACATCCGGTTTCATTTTAATCACATGTTGACCGAGCAGGCCGTATTCGAGCCATCTCATAGCGAATTTATAAAGCTCAACATCATCATGCTTTATTTTCCCCACCATTTCCGTTTCCACCTCAAAGGTTTCCAAAAATTTGCTTTCAAATACAAAACGCCTGAAACGATCCAGGTCATAACAGGCCATATAATACATCTCCTGGATCTTTTTATTGATAATTTTTTTATCGCTGAGAGACTTATTCATAGTGATTTTCTTAAAAGGATTTTCCATCTCTAAGTAAATGGGAATACCCTGCCCGGTCTTCCACCTTTCAACAGTCATGGCCTTGTCCTCGGCAAGACCGAGACAAAAGGGGACAGCCATGACAGAATAATATTCTTTTCCCGATTTTTCCGTTATTTCGGTGCTTTCAGGTTTTAGTGGATATATCCTGCAGGACCAGGGTCGATCCTCGTATATTTTGCATCCCCCTGACGTAACAAACGGACAACTTTTCTTTTCGTCATCGCGCATTCTCAACGCAACTACAGCTAACCCTGCATCGCCGACAAGAATATCGGTATAGCTTGTCAAAAAATCTCCTGATGTTATTTTAAGGGCGTTTTTCATACGAAGGATATCATATGGTGTTAGAAAAATAGAGATATCGCGACAACATTGTGTAAAACAATCAAGGTTTTGATGACAATCAAAGTGGAAATGTTCTTCCGGGGTTAGTACGGTTAAACCTTGCCTTTTATTTTCTTTGTTTTGTTTTGTCATGCCTTATACCTCGTTTATTTCCTCTCAATTCCGTAGAGTATGATTTTGCGGCGGAGGGTGTTTTTGTTGATTTCAAGCTCCTTAGCAGTTACTGCCCTTTTCCAATTATTCCTCTGGAGGGCCTGGAAGATCGCGTTTTTCTCAATTTCTTTTAGGGTGGTGCCTGTTGCGGAAAAGGTGGCATTAAT
>DAOWNV010000162.1 GCA_030642405.1 Desulfosarcina sp. | reverse complement strand
TGTGGATCAACGCATCAGCAAGTGAAATGTCAACGTTCATGGGGCCGAATGGTGTCTCCCATTGACCTTCGGGCATTATGTATCGCGGTGAACCGGGATGCAGGTGCATACCGAAAACAACCACAGTGTCGGGGTTTGTGGTCAAAGACAAACGATGGATGACATTGCAGGCTATGCTACCGGAAAAATACCAGCCTGCGTGGGGAACGATGCCGCCCACCGGTTTTTCGATGGTGGAGGAAAGGCTCTTCCCCTCAATTAAAAAATCGTGGATTTGGTCCCGGCAGGCCCGGTCCCCGGCCGGATACCAGCTACCGGAAAAGACGGATTCTCTCAGGTTCATAGCGTCGGCCTCCTTTACAATTCACTATACGTATAGAAAACGATCAGGTCACGACTTTTTTTTCACCATATCGTGATTATCGTATAGCTTACTAAATTGACAGACAATATTCTTTGCTTTGTCTATTATTGATAAATGACCTCATTCAAAACGGAGGATGCCATGTGGGAATATACGGATCAGGTAAAAGATCATTTTCTAAATCCACGGAACGTAGGGTTTATAGACGATTATGACGGAATTGGGGAGGTAGGCTCCCTGGCGTGTGGGGATGCGCTTAAATTGACCTTCAAACTGGGCGATGACCAGCGCATTGCCGATGCCAGGTTCCAGACCTTTGGCTGTGCCAGTGCCATAGCATCGTCTTCCGCTTTGACGGAAATGGTCAAGGGATTGACCCTGGATGAGGCTTCAGATGTAACCAATGAAGACATCGCTGATTTTTTGGGCGGCCTGCCCAAGGAAAAGATGCACTGCTCCGTGATGGGGCGCGATGCCATGGAAAAAGCCATCTCTTTCTACCGCGGAGAAGCCGAGACAAAGATTGAGGGCGAGATCGTTTGCGAATGTTTTGGTGTGACCGATGTTCAGATTGAACGGGCCGTGACGGAAAATGGTCTGACCAGTATCGAAGAGGTTACGGATTATGTTAAGGCGGGAGGTGGTTGCGAAAACTGCCATGATCGGATCCAGTTCATTATCGACTCGGTTCTGGGGAATACTCCAAAGGCTGCAAAAAGACCGGAAGCGCTCACCAATATTCAGAAAATTAAAATGATTGATGCTACCTTGGATCGGGAAATAAAGCCTGCCCTGAACCAGGACGGAGGGGATATCGAGCTTGTGGATGTGGACGGAAACCGTGTCATGGTCAAGCTGCGGGGAACCTGCGCTTCATGCAGCAAATCCCAAGTTACATTGAAACATTACGTGGAGACGAGGCTTAAGGAATTGGTTTCCCAGGATCTTGTCGTGGAGGAGGTATAGCGGATGAATCCCATTTACATGGACAATAATGCAACCACCCGTGTCGCACCGGAAGTCCTGGAAGAGATGCTGCCCTATTTTTCCGATCTTTACGGTAACCCTTCAAGCATGCACACCTTTGGAGGGAATGTAGGATCCACGCTGAAAAAAGCAAGAGAGAATGTCGCCGGTCTGCTCGGTGCATTGCCCGAAGAGATCCTTTTTACCAGTTGCGGAACCGAGAGTGACAGTACGGCCATCCATGCCGCACTTAGGTCCAATCCGGAAAAGAAGCATATTATTACGACCCGGGTGGAGCATCCGGCAGTGAAAAACCTGGGTGAATACCTGGCCAATAACGGCTACCGGGTGACCTTTGTGCCGGTGGACAGGGACGGTCGATTGGATGAGGATTTTCTCTATAAAAGTCTCTCCGATGATACGGCACTGGTCAGCGTAATGTGGGCCAATAACGAAACCGGCACCATCTTCCCGGTTGAAAAGATCGCCCGCAAAGTGCGTGAATGGGGCATCGTTTTTCATACCGATGCGGTACAGGTTGTGGGAAAGATTCCCATGAACCTGGCCGATTCAGCCATCGATATGTTCTCTCTTTCCGGACACAAGCTTCACGCTCCTAAGGGTATCGGTGTCCTTTATGTCCGTAAGGGGACAAAGTTCGCTCCCTTCCTCATGGGCGGACACCAGGAAGGCGGCCGGCGCGCCGGTACTGAGAATACCGCCTCGATTATCGGCATGGGGCGTGCCGCCCGGTTGGTTGTAGACAGTATGGAAGACGAAAATACTCGTGTGCGGGCGCTGCGCGATAAACTGGAGAAAGAGCTTCTCAAACGGATTCCAGCAAGTATGGTCAACGGCGACCCTGAAAACAGGCTGCCCAATACGACCAGCATCGCTTTCGAATATGTGGAAGGGGAGGCCATTTTGCTGCTCATGGACCAGCACGGCATTTGCGCCTCGTCGGGTTCTGCCTGTACATCGGGTTCCCTCGAACCGTCCCATGTACTACGGGCTATGGGGGTGCCCTTTACCGCCGCCCATGGGACCATCCGGTACAGCCTGAGCATTTACAACACGGAAGAAGAGGTTGACTTCGTCATTGAGAAGATGCCTCCCATCATTGAGCGGCTTCGCCGGATGTCTCCATTTTGGAAAGAAGGTCAGATCTCCTAAAAATTTGAAAACCGGGTATTCTGAAAGGACGAAGAATGCGTGCACACATGATTCAGCATGTACCCTTTGAGGGTTTTGGCAGCATCGAACCCTGGCTGAAGAATGCCGGTTTTTCTATTACTCATACCAGGATGTATGAATCCGCCATGCTGCCCAAGACGGATGCATTCGAATTTCTCGTGGTGATGGGTGGACCAATGAGTGTTAACGACGAGGATGAATATCTTTGGCTCGTTCCGGAGAAGAAATTCATCCGGCAGGCAGTCGAAACAGGTAAAATGGTTCTGGGAATCTGCCTTGGAGGCCAGTTGATTGCGGCCTCACTCGGTGCGAAGATCTATCCTAACCCACAAAAAGAGATCGGATGGTTTCCTGTGCAAGGAATTTCCTTAAACGATCCATCCCACTTTCAATTTCCGCCGTCTCTGGATGTCTTTCACTGGCATGGTGAAACCTTTGATCTGCCGGAAAAAGCGGTCCGGTTAGCCAAAAGCGAGGGATGTAAAAACCAGGCATTTCAGATCGGCTCATCGGTGATCGGACTGCAGTTTCATCTGGAGACGACACCTGACTCGGCCGAGGAGATTGTCTCCCATTGCGGGGACGAGTGTTCTGTGGATCGATACGTGCAGACGAAAGAGGAGATCCTCTCCGCCGGTTCGGATGCCTTTGAAACGATAAATGAGATGATGGGGCGGGTTCTTGCGTTTTTATGCAGGTTGGGTTGAGGAACAAAGCCAACCTATAGCTCTATTTCGGATTTCTGCTGTGTTGTATCCGGGATAAAGAGTATGCAACAGTTGATGCGCCTTGAAGACGAACCCAAGCCCGGCACAATTACGGGTAATTTATTTCATCCCCAATCCTTACATTCCCAACTTTTCTTTTACGTTACCGACCAACCACCCGATCCATTGATCAAACCCATCCTCGGTCTTGGCGGAAATCTCGAAAATAGGCATTCCCGGATGAATCTTGCCGATGGAGGTTCGGACCAGGTCCATATCGAAGTCCAGGTAGGGTAATAGGTCTGTTTTGTTGAGTAGGGTGGCGTTGCACTCGCGGAACATGAGCGGGTATTTGGCCGGTTTGTCCTCTCCTTCGGTAACGGACAGCACCACCACGCGCTTGTCCTCGCCGATGTCGAATTCGGCCGGGCAGACCAGGTTGCCGATGTTTTCCACGATGAGCAGGTCGATGGTGTCAAGGTTCAGGTTTGCTACGGCTTTTTCCACGACGTGGGCGGCCAGGTGGCAGTCTCCGCCGAAGGCGTCGGTGTTGATTTGGATCACCGGTGCGCCGGATTTGGCCAACCTGTCAGCGTCCTGAGTGGTGCATATGTCACCCACGATTACCGCACAGTTCAGGTCGGGCATGATGCGGGCAAGGGTTTTCTCCAGGGTTGTGGTCTTACCGGAACCCGGAGAACTCATCATGTTGAGAACGAAAACTTTTTTATCGTTGAACACTGTGCGCATGCGGTCTGCCATCATGTCGTTGGCATCCAGAACCCGCTTGACCACTTTGATTTTACGGGTACCCGATTTTTTGGTTTTAACTTCGTTGGTGTGATGATCGTGGGGGCCGTGATGTTGATGGCCTTTATGATTTCGTTTTGGAGTTTGGTTGGTAATAAACCACATAACTAATCCTCATTCTCATCTTCTATTTCAATGGATGAAATGTCAAGTTCTCTGCCGGAAAGGATGTCAATGGTCCCGCTTTGGCATTTCTCACATGTGAATACCGGCTGGTCAATTGTCCATTGATGCCGGCAATCCTTGCACCGGGCTACGACCGGAACTTCCTCAACGGCCAGCTCCACCCCCTCCAGGGGCGAATCCTTAACCACCAGATTAAAACAGAATCGCAGGCTGTCAACCACAATGGCCGACAGTTTGCCAACCTTCAGGTTGACCTTTTCGACCCTCGCGTCTTTCATCTCTGCAGGAATCGAGGCCTTTACGATCTCCATGATTTCCATGGCGATGCCCATTTCGTGCATGGTTTGTCCTTTAAACTATTAAACAATAAATGGCGGGGTAGCAACCCCGCCATTGCCGGTAAACCGGATCTGTCTATATATAGTTATTTAAAGGTTTCCGCACAAACATCGCTCAAATAGGCCAAATTCTCACAAACATTGATTCCATTGGCTTTCATGGCTGCCACCTTGCCTTGGCCTGTGCCGCTGTTGCCGCTAATGATGGCGCCGGCATGGCCCATGCGGCGCCCCGGAGGTGCGGTCAGGCCTGCGATGAAGCCCACAACAGGTTTGGTGACGTTTGCTTTGATAAAATCGGCCGCGTTTTCTTCCGCGTCGCCGCCGATTTCGCCGATCATGACGATACCCCTGGTGGCGTCATCGGCCTGGAAGCGCTCCAGACAGTCGATGAAGTTGGTGCCGTTGACTGGGTCTCCACCGATGCCGATGCAGGTGGTCTGGCCCAGGCCGGTGGTGGTCAGGGCGTGGACGGCCTCATATGTCAGGGTTCCCGAGCGGGAGACAACACCGATTTTTCCGGGTTGGTGAATTACGGCGGGCATGATGCCGATCTTGCACTCGCCAGGAGTGATGATGCCGGGGCAGTTTGGGCCGATGAGGCGTACCGGTTTGTCTTTAAGATAGTTCTTTACCTTCATCATGTCCATGACCGGAATACCTTCGGTGATGCATACGATCAGGGGAACTTCCGCATCGGCCGCTTCCATAATGGCGTCGGCGGCAAAGGGAGGGGGTACGAAAATCATGCTGGCGTCGGCACCGGTGGTCTTGACTGCATCGGCAACGGTATTGAAAACGGGAATATCGTCCATCTTTTGGCCGGCCTTGCCGGGGGTTACACCGGCAACCACCTGAGTGCCGTATTCAACACATGCGCGGGTATGAAATTGGCCCTCTTTTCCAGTAATACCTTGCACCAACAATTTGGTTTCTTTATTGACTAAAATACTCACGATTGAATCCTCGCTTGTTTAGGTGTGGTTACTGGATCACTTCCTTCAGTTTTTCGGCAGCGTCCTTGAGGTCTTTGGCATTGATCAGATCCAGACCGGAATCAGCCAGGATTTTTTGACCTTCTTCCAGGTTAGTTCCTTCCATGCGGATGATTACCGGAACCTGCAGGCCCACTTTTTCAGCGGCCTGAACAACGCCGTTGGCCAGCCGGTCACAGCGCAGAATCCCGCCGAAGATGTTTATGAGGATCGCTTTTACATTCTCGTCGCTCTGCAGGATGCGGAAGCCGTTTTCAATCTGATCGGCACTGGCACCGCCACCGACGTCGAGGAAGTTGACCGGGTTGCCGCCGGCGTACTTGATGCAGTCCATTGTGGCCATGGCCAAGCCGGCTCCATTGACCATATTTCCGACGTTACCGCCTTCACCCAGGTGAATGTAGTTCAGGCCGTGGCTGTCGGCTTCCACTTCCGTTGGGTCCTCTTCGTCCAGATCTCGGTATTCCTGAACATCCGGATGGCGGTACAGGGCGTTGTCATCGAAGTCCATTTTCCCGTCTATGGCAATCACATCGTTTTCCACAGTGATGATCAAAGGGTTGATTTCCAGAAGAGAGCAGTCGTACTTGACGGCCAGGTTGTACAGGTTTTTCAGAAGAACGGTAAAAGGCTTCATGGTCTCTTTGGTCATGTTGAGCCCGAATGTCACTGCCCTCAAATGGTAGCCCTGGATTCCCAAATTGGGGTCCACGTAAACTTTGATGATTTTGTTCGGAGTTTTTTCAGCTACATCTTCAATGTCCATACCGCCGGCTTCGGAAGCCATGATGATCATTTTTGCTGTGGCACGGTCCGGCAGGATGCTGAGGTAGAGTTCCTTGGCGATGTTGAGACCCTGTTCGATCAGCAGCCTTTTAACCAGTTTGCCTCCAGGACCGGTCTGCTTGGTGACCAGGTTCATCCCCAGGATGCTGTTGGCGTATTCGTTGAATTCATCTGTTGTTTTGGCAACCTTGACACCGCCGCCCAGACCGCGTCCACCGGCGTGGATTTGTGCTTTGACCACTATCGGGTAGGCGCCGAGTTTGTC
>DAOWNV010000279.1 GCA_030642405.1 Desulfosarcina sp. | reverse complement strand
TGAGTATTTGGTGAATGAAGATGTAGGTGATGGACTCCACATCTAAAATATCCCGGCATGAATGTCCCCCTTAACCCTGCTCATGAAATTGTAATCCAATTTTAACACCCAATAAACAGATGTCCGCCAATTATGAATGCAGTAAATAATACAACCCATCGGGAACTCGGTAATGGAAAACGACGCTCAGGAAATTACGCCATCCAGCGAAAAACTTATCCGACTCAACCACAGGTTCAAGCATCCGGTACCCCGCCTGGTGGCAGCATTGGCAATCCGTCCAATCGAACGGCTGCTGGCGATTCACGAGATCAACGATATATACGCCAACCCGTTGGATTCAGGAGCGTGCGACACGCCATTTAACACCATCTTGCGCCTGCTGAACATCGACTACCTCATTACCGGTACTAATCAAACATTATCTAAAGCTCAACGGGCAGTTTATAGCCTTTAACTTCGACCGTGATTTTGCCGATGCGATTGACGGCCTGGGGGTGGTAGATCTGATGCAAACGGATCCAAAGATACTTCAGCGAATCATGGGAAAAGCGGGATATGCGAGCTATACCTGCAATGATGGAAAAGCCATAGAAGGGTAAACCCTGATGAGGTTCAAGGTTAAAAGGTTAAAACCAAGAACTATGAAAGGCCCTTTCCGGTCTTGCTTCCTCTCTTCGCACTTTTATTAAAACGCCGGCGTATGTGATTGTTCGCCTGTTGACGATACAAGCGGATTAATCTGAGCGCGACAATGTAACCCCCAGCGGCGAGGGGGATGCCCAGAACAATTCCACCAATAGCCAGATCCAGAACAACCAGCGGAGATTTCTCTAATAGTCGAATAAAAGCACTCGTACTCATTGTTGTCGGCCATTTTACATCCTGGGCAAAACCGGCCAGGTTGGCACCTACCCAATAGGTGAGGGGGTAGATGAACGGTGCCGAGAACACATTGGTGACGTTCACACCGATGATTGCGGCAATTTTACTCCACCCAAGTGCCCATGCCAGCACCAAACACAACAGGATGTGCAGCCCCCAAAAAGGGCTCATACCGATCAACAGGCCCAAGGCAAATCCAAGGGCGGTTTTCCTTGGTGAACCGTTAAGTTTGGCAAGTCGATCATGGATCCGGTGAATTGCCGTTTTAACGCGTTGAATGATCATGAATAAAAAACCCGGCGTCATCTATATGGGTTTTATTTTTTCCGAAGCCCTTACCACAATTCATCGCGCTTCAATAGTATGTCATATCCGATGTTGATGAACGTGAAAGGAGAGGGCGGATCCGGTTACATCGCTCCTGCCGGTGCGCAGAAACATGATCACCCAAAGGGTCTGGAGAAAGAGGATTACTGCGGGATTCCAAAGGATACGCAGCCCTGCCGCTACATCCGGATCAATGCCGGTTGATGGAAACAGCAGCAGGATCAGTACGGCGTAGGGAATGGTCAGCAAACTCATGATCTGGTATACGCTGATCTTTCGATTGCCGCGGTAATCGGATCTTAAAAACTCAGATAAAAAGCGCCATCCCTGGGTAACCATCAGACATAGAAAATAGGCCCATGAGTAGTGTCCGTGCAGATATAGCAGGGTTCCGATCAGGGCGGCAGTGCTGTATAAGACAGCAGTAACAGCCTGGACGGCAAATACTTTTCTCCCGTCCAACTGATGGGCGTAGGAGATTTTTTTGGTGTTGCCGGTATAGATGAAAGTGATCCATGAAAAATAGCGTTGTACCACCTGCGGCATCCGGTCAATGGGTTTGCCGTAACAGCAGCCGAAGCTGATGCATGCCAGTCTCCCAATGCCCTCGCCCAGGGCATAGCCCACCATCAGGGCCGACACCACTGCCATGGTTTCAAAAGAGATGGCCAGCAGTCGTGTCGATGCGGTATTCACCAACAGGACTATCCAGGGACCTAAAACAATTCCCAGAAAGGAGGCCCCTCCCACGCTGAATGTATACGGCGTTTTCTCTACCCAATAAGCAATGAGCTGGGATGCAGGCAGGCAAAAACCCAAAATCACACAGATGATGGCAGCAAAGACCCTGAGATCAATTCCTGCCGCGCCGGTGAGAATAAGCACCAGGGTCACGGCCATGCACAGGGCTATGGCATTGAAAAGGCCGTAGTAGGTGAGATTGAGTCCCTGCCAGGTGCCACTGGAAAGTTTTTTAACGGGGATGGCGCAGATGATCTGCCATCGTTCCCGCGGCAGAGCTTTGAAGCCCCAGATGAAGAGCGGTGCAAGTATGAATGTGATGGCGGAAACGAAGAGCCAGTTTTGCATGGCTGACCTCCTACATTAAGGATTAAAGGGGTTGAGGATTCCAGGATTCAAGTATTGATTTTTTCAGCTTTCCGGCCGATTTCCGACCGCACCTTGACATCGGTTTCCACCAGGGGTGATCGGAAGTAAAGTGTATAGCGGCTGGTTACATCCCTGCGCCGCATGTTGACCAGAATATCCGGAGAAAACACTACCCGGTTCTGCTGAAAGATCAATACATCGACGCTGCTTCCGGGCCGGTAGAGGCTTTTGGGGCACCCCCTTTCCACAAACATTCCGGGAGAGACGTCGTGCGGATTGTCATATGCACGGGTGCTGTAACATTGAACGATGTCGCCGATCATCATGGCCACAATCTCGATCATGGCGACCAGTCCGATTCCCGTTCCGCCGGGAACGTCTGTGTCCATTACCGTGACCACCCGGCGGTTCTTGGAAAACGGTGTTACCATGGACACCACGGCGCCGGGATTGCACGAGTGACAGCGGCCGTCAATTTCGTAAATATCCATTACCTGTCCGGAAACCGGCACGTGGTTGTAATGATATTTATCCGGCGTAAGCCGAAAGAGGGCAAAATCCCCATTTTCAAAAGCCCTCAACCACTGTTGCCTGTCTGTACCGATGAGCTCATCGAAAGAGAAAAATTTTTCTTTAAGAAAAAGTGAATCGTGGTGGTTGAAGGATCCGACAATCATGCGGGCGTCGGCCGGTGAAACGATCCGACCTGTTGTTTCGGGCATTGGGCGACATTGCCGGTAGCGTATCTTTCGTTCAAAAACCTTTCTGGGTGTATTCAATGTCCCGGGACTGTCCATGCACTCGTCCGGATCGATACCCATGGATTTGATTCTATCGACGCTTCCCCGGCGGTTGCCTACCAGCGGCATATCAAAATTGAGAAAACCGAGGATGGCGGACATGCGCCTGGACGTGGCCGCTTTGAACAGCAACGGGGTGTTTTCCCTTGCACGTGAATAGAGGCGGTTGATGAGCGGATCGGCGATCAGGCGCTCTGTTGTCACACGGGCGGTTTCTCTATCGATATATTGGTGAAGCATCGGGTGGGGTGTCAATGAAGTTATGTCTCCGATTGATCAGCTTTTGACTGCCGTTCCATATGGTTCAGGGTCAACAGCATCAGATGGATCAGCTGCGTGATGGCCGGCAGCTGAAGGTTTTCCGTGAGGACGGCGGATCGCAGTGTTGAGATGAAGGCAGCGGCGTCCTTTCCCTTTAACAGGGAAAACAGGGCCTGGTTGTAATACCCCCTTCGCCAGGTCGACATACCATCGAGTTGTCGGGCCTGTTTACACCATAAATCGAGGGCTTGACCCATTTGCTCTTTTTTTAGGTGCTCTCGATAAAAGGATTCCGCAGCAGCATTGAATTCATCACTGTTCAACGCCATGGGTGAAGATGCCCCGGCTTCCTCGCAGATGCGACGGGTAAGCCGGTGGGAAACGGCCTGGTGGCCATCCTCATTGATGCGTACTTTCAAATCTTGGAGTATATGGTTAAGCTTTCCTCGC
>DAOWNV010000066.1 GCA_030642405.1 Desulfosarcina sp. | reverse complement strand
GGGTTTGCATGGATTTGGTGATGGCGGACGTCAGCCATGTTCCCGATGTCGCCTTGGAAGATGAGGTGGTAGCCATCGGAAAACAAGGCGACGAACAAATCACTGCTGAAGAAGTCGCCTCATTAGTGGGAACCATCAATTACGAGATAGTAACATCCATCCCTTCACGTGTTCAACGGGTTTGCCGATAGGTTTGATATCCCGATAATTTCAGGTGATAAGATAATGAGTGTCTATTTTCCTACCGAAAGCAATCATAAAGATCGGGGGAGAATCGGTGGATTCGCCTTTTCTTTGGATTTATCCGTCTCTTATATCGCTACGGCCATTCACGCTGGAAACCATGTCAGGGAAGAGTTATTGCCTTTGATGAAAATCGACGCTGAAAAGCGATATCTGGAAGAGGACCCGGAAACCGACACCATGATTCAAAATGCTGAATCGGCAATTTGGAGTCTTGATTCAAGAAGCGAATACGACCTGAACCGCCCTCCGGAAGATGCTCTGCCCCTTACACCGGAAAAATTCTGGGGAATCCGGGTTTATAAAACACGACCTAACAAAGAAATGATTCGGGCATCTATGGCGAAATATAACAAATTTTACGATTTTTTAATTAGTTGGATCAAAGCGGTACTGGAAAGATTTGATGCCTGCATCGTCTACGACATCCATAGCTACAATGTCACCCGTCAGGTAGAAAAGGGTGTCTCTTATCCTCCGGTATTCAATGTCTGTACAAAGGCGATTAACCGTCAATATTGGGCAGGGGCCATTGATGACTGGTTAGATCGGCTTAAAAAAATTTCGATTCCGGAAGTAGATACCACTGTTGCGGAGAACTTGGTTTTTCAAGGGAAAGGGGAACTGTGCCGCAGATTGACCCAATTGGATCCAAGAATTCTGGTGCTCCCTACCGAAATCGCCAAAGTCTATATGGATGAAGCACAGGGCAAGGTTCATAAAAAAGTCGTCCATGCCTTGCGCCGGGGGATAGGGCAGACCATGGTTGAACACAGCAATAACTTTTTACATAGGTATGGGAAAACGGATAGCATATAGCTGGTAGCTTATGACTGCAGGGCCTTTCTTTGAGAAGGTCGGTGGCAGACTATATGATGGGGTTACAACAGGAAACAGCATTCGATTCATCTGAATTTTTCCTGGTGCCCTTTTTTCCAATCGTCGTTTCGTGCTTTTTATACGACAAATAGTCGATACATTTCAAAAATGTAATGGCACCAATGAAAAGGAGCAAACCGGATAAAGGGTAGCATAGATAAACATTAGACATGTTGTATCTCCGTCAGTAACTTTGTTTACTGTGTTTGGCTTAAATAGCATCAAAATGTTAGTAAATGATTAGCGCAATTCAAAATAAAAATATTTTTAGGGCATCACAAAATCGGTTAATTGTTGGAATACCACTCGCCACCGGAATATTGCCTTTGCGTGTTCTTCTTTTGGCTCTGTCTTGTCCCCGAAGACTCTCTTTCTAACATAGTTCTAACATTTAAATCGTAGACAACGGTATTCACGTCACTTGAAGCAATTAATCGATTACATGCGGTTTGAAATTAAGCATCGCCGCCATAGAACAATCCTTACCAGGTATATAAGGTGAAATCGTTATGACCACACTAAAATCTATCAGCAACGCCGGATCTAAAATGATTCGGCCTTCACGGATAGGGAAAGGCGGCATTATTACAACCAACGGCACCCGCTTTGCGGCAATCGATATTGGCTCGAATGCTGTTCGCCTGCTCTTATCTGAAGTCTTCGACACGGAAATCGGTCCTTATTTCAGAAAAATTTCCTTGATCCGTATGCCCATTCGTTTAGGCAAGGATGCTTTTATTCAGGGAGGCATTTCCAACAACAATGTTGAACGCCTGGTCAGCACCATTGAAGGGTTCAATCATCTCATCAATGCCTACCACCCAATGGATTTTCAGGCCTGTGCGACCTCTGCCATGCGTGAATCCAGCAATGGCGTGAAAATTAAAAATCGCATAAAGGATCAAACCGGTGTGGATATCCGGATTATTTCCGGGGAAGAGGAAGCCAAAATTATTTTTGCCAACAAGCCGTGGAACAGCATGACCGATGGCGGCGCATGGCTGTATGTGGATGTTGGTGGCGGTTCTACGGAAATAGCGATCTTTTCCAACAACAAAACGAAATCCAGATCATTTAACATCGGTACCATCCGATTGCTTGAAAAACTGGTTAAAAAATCCCAGTGGAAGGAAATGAAAGCATGGGTGAAGACGCATGCCCCCTATTTTTCCCATATCAATGCGATTGGCAGCGGTGGGAATATAAACAAAATCATAAAAATGGCAAACCACACGGATGGGAAATCCATCACCTACAAAAAAATGATGAAAGTCAAAGCCTGTTTGAAGCCGATCTCCTACGAGGATCGGATTGTTACGTTAGGATTAAAACCGGACCGTGCAGACGTTATTGTTCCAGCACTAAAAATCTACATGTCCGTTATGAAATGGGGGGGGATAGAAAATATCGGAGTCCCGCAAATCGGTCTTGCAGACGGTCTGGTTCGTTTGATGTACAGACGGCATATCCAACCGGTTGTTCCGAAAATTGCGGCAAATGCTTAGGATCGTGACTTTTATTAATTACCCGAAATTGCTTGTTCTTGCGCCCGTCTTCTGTTTACACTTGCGCCATCAGAGCATTATCCCTTTTCATTGGGGATGCCACGAACAGCCAGTGATTTGTTTTTGTAGCGTTTATCTTCCGTAACTTCAGTGCCGAACCAATCAGGCGGTACAAAACTGCTGCTGATCTCAACCGAATCGAATTCCACCTCCACCAGAATCAATCCTGCTAAATGATCGTAGAATCGATCCAGTTCTGCGGTGAATTCCCCCACCGGCAGGAGAAACCGTGTCTTGCTTACCCGCCGACCTTCGGTATGAGGCCATAATTGTTGAAACTGTTCTTGAGATAATTCGATCTCGATCTCCGTTCGCGACAACCCTTCTCCCATCTTGACGGTTTGAAAATATCGCGTCTGTTTTTGCCGAATTCGAAGTTCGAAGCCTTCGTCCGCTGCCAGGATATATCCTTGACGAATGGTCTTTCCATTGTTTTCATCGAATGATGAAGGAAGTGTATTCACCAGAAACTTGCGCTCTATTTCAATCGCCATTTAGATGACCTTTCAAAATTTTTGTGCTGACCTCTTCCCAGAGTTTGGAAAAGGCCATAGATCCGTTTGAGTTGGGGCGACATTGGGTCAATGGCGCCCGATATATCCCCATCTTTTCGACATCGGCATTGTAAGGAATAGTTGTTTGAAGTAAATTGGCATTCTCATCGGCCATTTCCTGTATCGTATCCTGGTGCATACGCTTACGGTGTTCAACCATGGAAAAAAATGGGTGGAGTTTCGTCCTATCCAAGTCGGAATCTAAAAAAAACTGATCTAACTTCCTGTACGTAAGAAGAGACAATGTAGTTGGAATCAAAGGGACCAGAATCGCATCGGCTGCTTCGAACACGTTTTCACTGACCAAAGTGATATTGGGGGGGCAGTCCAAAAACAGGTACTCATACTCGCCATTGAACCGGGCAAGCAATCTTCTCAACCGGGTGCGGGAATGAGATACATCATTGAGCATGATATCTAAATGTCGATACGACATATCTGCCGGGAGCAAATCCAACCACTCAAAATCGGTACCCCGGATTGCTTTGTCGACTTTTTTCCCGCCTTTGAGGAATTTTTTGCTGTTGTATTTACCACTGGGTTGAATGCGAAAATAAAAGGTTGATGATCCCTGTGGGTCAAGATCGCAAAGTAGGGTCGGCACGTTTTTTTGAGCAGCGAGATAGGCCAGATTGACACAAGTTGCCGTCTTCCCGACACCACCTTTGATGCTATATAGTGCGATGATTTTCAAGATGGATTCCTGTTTTTACGTAAAAAGAGTTTTGAATCTTTTTTGGTTTCCAGGCGTATTGAATGCTATAAAAACATGCAAAAATTGGGAACGGACATGTTGGTGCGCCGTCTCCAATCGTGCGACCAATGCGCCGATGGCGGCAGACAGCAGGAGTACTTGCGATGTCTGCGGTTTAATAGAATTCAGATGGTCAACGAGAAATTCCTGTTGAACGGAAAGGTCGTTAAAAGCCCCTAGATTCTCCTGTAGTTGTTTCAATTGCTTGATAAGCTTTTTCATCTCCTCTTTGGGAAAAAGAGAACTAAAAAATTCAAGCAGATACCGCAATTTTTTGCAATCAATGCGAAGCTCGTGAAGTTTCTCATCCGGCGTCGTCTCCGTAATTTTTCTTCCCTTTTTTACTATGCGCCGATATCTTTTGTAGATGACTGTTTTTGCAATTTCAAAAATAGGCTGTGTGCTGCCTGGCGTATCGGATGCCCCCAGCGGATCCGAGCTGATATAATCATCAAGGGCCTTCATGGAAGAGGAAAATTCTTCACCGTTCATGGCCTTGATCATTCGATCCTTGGCATATCGGCGCTTTTTTTTGAGTGTGCGAAACAATTGAACAATTCCAGGTCTTAGTTCCTCGGGAACCAGCTTGCTATACACAGATTCTTCAAGAAGGTAGACATCCAGATCCCGGACGTTTCCGGTGATTGCTCCCATGCTTTTCAATTGGGCCTGGAGCGAAGCCGTTGTTTCAGGATCGAGGACCCCTTTTAATTGTCCCAACAAAGAACGGGATCTTCTAACCGACACACGAAAATCGTGGAGGAACTCGCTGTCGATATCCTGTCGGACGCCTGGAAGATTCAGGTGCATAACCTCAACCAGGCTTTCCATTATCTGTCTGACAGCTTCAGCGGTGGGCAATGCAGGTGCCAAAGAGATGTTTATTTTAGACGAATAGCTGCCGGGAGTCACACCGTTTATCTCGATGATTGTAAAAACGGGAGAAACCTTGGCAAGTGGGAACGTCAGAGCATCTATGGACGCCTGTAGTAGCTTTAACTCCTTTTGATATCCTCTAACCGGAACCGGGCGGCATCGATGAACAGGGCTTTCGTCACCTTGGCCATGGAACGATTCAATTTCAAGGCGGGCAACAATCTTTTCATCGTTGTTGCATAGATTGAGTCGGGTGGTCTGTCTGGCGATGGTTACGACGTGAAGAAGCGCGCGCATCTCCAATATCGGATAAAGCAGCGCGGAAAAGTCGGAAACGGGAAAATCCCAGCAAAACTTTTTTTTCCTGTCATTATCCAAAACGATAGTACCGACCATCTGTTCCGTATCCAGGTCAACAATTTCCCAGTGGTGTCCATTGTGTATCAGCTCCCATCCATTTCTGTAAAGGCGCCAGTCAAAAGAGTCCAGCACTTCGAACCTGGTACGTGTCTCGATTTCATCAACAAGGGTAAAATACTGGCTCAATTGGGATTTCAGCAAGTCGATGTCGGTAATATCGGCGATTTGGTAAAACTGCCCTTTCATGATATCCTTTATCGGTCTTTCGTTTTGTTTGTGAGGCGCTGAAGGTTCAGCCTCGTTATGGAAAAAAAGGTATCTTCAGCCCCAAAAGCGATATTTTATTTTGAACCTTTTTTTTTGGCCTTCTTTTTATCTTTTTTCTTCACACTTTTTGATTTCTTACCCTTTTCTTTTATCTTTTTTTCCTTCTCTTTCTTCTTCTTTGCCTTTTTCCCTTTCTTACCAGCTTTTTTCTCCAACCGATTTTCTTTGTTTTCCTTCGCTGCATTTTTCTCTACAGAAGAAGATTCCGTATCTGATTCGTTTTCAGAAATTGAAGCATCCGCCAATAGTTGACGGGCATGCTCGATCACCTTTCCGGCCCTGATTTCTCCGAAGCCGGGCAAGGTTGTCAACTGCTGTAGCGTATAAGCGACAAGGCTCTCAACCGAGGTAATACCTGCGTCGGCCAAGGCTTCTTCGGTAGAAGGGCCGATCCCTTTTACTTGGCTGATAGAGATGGACATTCGTTTTTCCTTTCATATTTTTTTGGATAGTCAAAAGAACTGTAGATCAGCTTATCCTGATGGATGAGGCCCCAGGAATTTGTTTTAAACTGAAGCTCGACAATGCCGGCAGTAGGAACATTGGCGATGTGTTGAGGATAAAACCAGTTGGCCAGTTGGGTCATACCAGGGTTGTGCCCCACAACCATAACCTGATTCCATGCATCCGAAAAATGATGTATGATGTCCAAAATTCCGTCAGCCGGTGCGTGGTAGAGTTCCGGGTTCGTTCGAATTATCTTCAATGACAACCCCATCGCTTCGGCTATCAAAGCAGCCGTATCTATCGCACGCCGGGCATCGCTGGCGATAATGGCATCGGGTAAAACACCTTTTCTTTTCAACCGCTCGCCCATTTTCAGGCCTGCCTTTTTCCCACGTTTGTTCAGTAGACGTTGATGATCGGTCAAACGGGAATCTTTCCAACTGGATTTTGCATGTCGAATGATGAACAGATGCTTCATTTCTTTTTCACCAACCGTTTCTTCTTTTTTTTGGTCCGGCCACCGGCAACCAATGCCGACCCCCTGCCGGACAGGCTGGGGTTGGTCATGAAAAACTTATGGGCATTGAAGGGTTCCGACTCAGCATGACAACGCAGATAGGAGCCATCCGGTTGGAGGTTCCAGCTCTGTTCATTATCCCGAAAGTTGGCCTCCATAATTTGATCCAATACCTGTTGATGGACCGTCGGGTTTTCTATGGGAACCATCGCCTCGATACGCCGGTTAATATTTCTGGGCATCCAGTCGGCTGAAGATATATATACCTTGGCCTTTGAAGAAGGAAGTTCATAGCCGTTCCCGAAACAGGCAACTCGGGAATGCTCGAGAAATCTTCCCACGATGGATTTGACTTCAATATTTTCCGACAAGCCCGGAACCCCTGGCCGAAGGCCGCAAATCCCCCGAGCTATAATATCGATTTTGACTCCTGCCTTGGAAGCCCTGTATAGCTCATCGATAATTTCCGAATCGATTAGAGAGTTTACTTTTATATAAATTCCAGCCGGTTCCCCCCTCCGGGCATGACCGATCTCGTCTTTAATTCTCTCCATGATGAATTCTCTCATGTGCAGAGGAGAAATGACTACTTTTTTCAAATTCATCGGTTTGGCGTATCCGGTCATGTAGTTGAACACCTGAAGAACGTCATCACAGATATCAGGATCGCAGGTAAAAAACGATAGATCCGTGTATATTTTAGCTGTCACAGGATGGTAGTTGCCGGTTCCCAGGTGAGCGTATGATTTTAACGTATCCCCTTCTCTTCTCACAACGAGAGAAAGCTTGGCATGGATTTTATAATCGATAAAACCGAAGACCACCTGTGCGCCACTCCGTTCCAGTTTTCTTGCGATACCGATATTGGCCTCTTCATCGAAACGGGCTTTGAGTTCCACCATGGCGGTAACGCTTTTTCCTGATTCCGCCGCTTCGACCAAGGCTTGAACGATTGGAGAATCCTCACTCGTACGGTAAAGCGTCTGGCGAATGGCCACTACATTTTTATCCTTGCTGGCCTGTCGGAGGAACTGAACCACAACGTCGAAACTCTCGTAAGGGTGATGAACAAGGATGTCTTTTGCCTTGATGGCAGCAAGGCAGTCACCACCGTAATCCCGGATTCGCTCTGGGAATCGTGCTTCGTAGGTGGGAAAAAGCAGTTCGGGTCTGTCATCGACGACCATTTCACCAATATCGGATAGTCCAATCATGCCGTGGAAAGTAAACACATCATGCTTTGAGACATCCAACTGAGTCTGAATAAAATAGAGTAAATCTTCCGAAATGGTGTCATTCACGGTCAACCGGACGACGCTACCACGTCTGCGTCTTTTGAGCGCACTTTCAAATGTCAAGACCAGATCTTCGGCTTCCTCATCAATTTCCATTTCACTATCACGAATGACCCGGAAGATTCCACCATGGAGCAAGGTAAATGCAGGGAACAAGAAATCGAGAAACATCAGCACGACTCTTTCTAACGCAATGAAACGAATGTCTTTTCCAGGAAGGCGGATGAACCGACTCAATTGAGCCGGCAGGATCACCAGCGCTACCATATTTTTGTTTTCCTCATCGCTTTCCAGATCAAGAACCAATCCAAACCCCAGGTTGGGGATGAATGGAAACGGGTGTGCCGGATCGACGGCAATGGGGCTTAAGATCGGGAATATATTCTGCCGGAACGTATTGGCCAGCCACTTCTTGTCTGCTGTGGATAGATCCTTTGGCTCAACCAGGCGAATATCCGCATTTCTCATTTCATCGATCAGGATTTCAAAACAATGGTGATGGTCAGCTGCAAGTTCCGAAACTTTTGCAGAGATGGCCTGAAGCTGCTGGGCAGGCGTCAATTTGTCCGGGCTGAGTCCTCTCACATGAGATGCGACCTGGCCTTTCAACCCGGCCACCCGCACCATATAAAATTCATCCAGATTACTGGCTGAGATAGAAAGGAATCGAAGACGTTCAAGAATCGGATGCACCGGATTCATTGCCTCTTCGTAAACCCGGCGGTTGAATTCCAGCCACGACAACTCACGGTTGATAAATCGACCGGGATGATTTTCCGTCAATTTTTTTGTAAAGTCAGGATCTTGCAAATGATCTGTCACCTGCGTTGATGTTTCGTTTAGAGCGTCCATGTTACCATTGTAATTTTCTGTCCGTTTTTTATCACCCCTCGGACTCTTTATATTCATTTAAAAATCGCCGAATGAACTTTCTGATCTCACGAGCCGCACTGGTATCCAGTTCCTCACAAAGCGAAACAAACCGTTCCCGCTGTTCGCCATTGATGCGAATCAACAACTGGCTGTCTTTTTGACTTTTTTTTTTGGCCATTTGGTATTATTACTCTGATTGAGTTTGAACAGCAAGACAGATTTATATACATTGTATATGCTTTGTATATACATAGTTTTCAGGTGTCAATTCATTGTTTCATTTAGCCGGTAAATTAGGTTGTAAGATCTCCGCACAGAGCAACCGTATTGACTGCATGGTGAACCAGTGATACGGTTTTCAAAAAATAGCAGAAAGGATTAACATGGTACCATCTGAACCATACACAGTTGTCCTCAGCGGTAGCGGACTCTGGACGCCTGACAATGTCATAACAAACGAGGAGTTGGTTGTTTCCTATAATACTTGGGCCGACCGCTACAATAAACTTAATTCAGAGGCGATAGAAGCCGGTCGGCTGGTCGCCAAACCCAAAAGTTCAGCAGAATTCATTGAAAAGGTATCGGGCATCAAACAACGCTTTGCGTACATCAAGAAAGGGATACTGGATACGGACTATATGCGGCCGATCATCCCGGAACGACCGGAAGAAGCGATTTCCGATCAGGCTGAGATCGCCATTCATGCCGCGCGGCATGCCATGGAAAATGCGGGGAAGACCGGCGCCGACATCGATGCCGTAATAGTATCTTGCGCCTACACCCAAAGATCCTATCCGGCCATCGCAATAGAGGTACAAAAAGAACTGGAGATCGAAGGTTTCGGTTTTGACATGCTGGTGGCTTGCTCGGCTGCCACTTTCGGTCTGCACCGTGCCTATGATATGGTGGCTGCCGGAACGGCCCGTTGTGTTTTGGCCGTGAATCCTGAACTGACCTCCCCTCAAGTCAACTACTGTGATCGTGACAGCCATTTCATTTTCGGCGATGTAGCCACGGCCGCCATTGTAGAACGTGCAGACACCAGTACATCCGGCCAAGCCTTCGATATTCTAGGCACACGGGCCATGACCAGCTTTTCAAGCAATGTGCGATCCAATTTCGGATATGTCAGCAGGGCCAACGATGTGGACCCCTTCGGTCCGGACAAGCTGTTCCACCAAAACGGCAGGCAGGTTTTCAAAGAGGTATGCCCCATCGCCATCGAGCACATGAAGGGACACATTGCCGAGTTTGGACTGAAACCATCCACTATCCGCCGCTGGTGGCTTCACCAGGCCAATATCAACATGAATCTTTTTGTGTCCGGTAAGTTGCTTGGCCGTGAAGCAACTTTAGACGAGGCACCCATCGTGCTGGACCGCTACGCAAACACCGCTTCAGCCGGATCGCTGATCGCCTTCCATCTTTATCACGAGGACTTGAAGGCAGGTGATTTCGGTGTGATCTGTTCTTTTGGTGCCGGCTATTCCATCGGCAGCCTGGTGGTGAAAAAAAGAGAGGGATAGGTGGAAACAATGCCGGAATCCGACTAGAAAATGAATTTTTCACAGGATATTCTCAACGGAATTTTCCCTTCTGACCGTGCCGACCAATTTTTCGATGCCCTTTTTGGTGATACCTCAGAGGGTGCGTATGACATTGTCCTTGTTTATTCAGGTGAGACCGAAGATAGCGCGTTTCTTTTCATTACGGGCGTTGAAACTACCACGGATTTTCCTTGTCCTTGGATTACTTACACCTTAAATATGCTCACCATTTCTTTCAACTCAGCGGAAAGGTTTCCTAACTCTTGAGCACTCATATTCAGCTGAGAACCGCTGTTTGAGATTTCGCTTGCCGTCTGGTTGACTTCAGATATATTGATGGCTATTTCTCCGGAGACAGTTGAACTCTGAGCTACATTCTCGGTAACCTCCTGTATTCCCAGGGAGGCCTGAGCAACGTTTTCGGAAACATCTTTGCTGGTCACGGACTGTTCTTCAACAGCCGTTGCGATAGTGACAACGATATCATTAATATCGCTGATAACCTGGGATATTTGTTCAATTTCCGTTACCGTGCCGGCTGTCGTACCCTGGATGCCTTCGATCCTTGTTTTTATCTCCTTGGTGGCTCCGGCTGTCTGTTTGGCAAGTTCTTTAATCTCATTCGCCACTACCGCAAAACCTTTGCCGGCCTCTCCGGCACGTGCAGCCTCAATGGTTGCGTTTAATGCCAAAAGGTTGGTCTGTTCGGAAATCTCAGTAATGGTCTCCG